>JAYUSR010000250.1:0-8927 GCA_043755575.1 Synechococcales cyanobacterium | reverse complement strand
GAAGTCAATAAGCAATCCTTTGCCGAAGTGATTCTAGACTTAGCCCGTCAATACCAGGTTTCAATCAAGACCCTCGCTCCCGAAAAACGCCAAGAACTCCAGCGCCAACTTACCGAACGCGAACAACTGGGTGAAGTACTGGCCGTGGCCGCTAATTTTTATCACCACACCCTATCCCAACCACAAGGACAAGCCGCTTTAACTTATCTCAAAGACCAACGCCAATTGACGGCTGAGACCATTCAAGATTTTCAGCTGGGATACTCACCAGCAAGCTGGGATACCTTGTGTCAATATCTGACCGTCACCAAAAAATTTCCCATCAAACTAGTGGAAGCAGCTGGATTGATTGTGCCCCGGAAGGAAGGAAGCGGCTATTACGATCGGTTTCGCGACAGGTTGATGATTCCGATCTGGGATATTAATGGCCGAGTAATTGCCTTTGGTGGACGCAGTTTGGGCGATCAGCAACCAAAGTATCTCAACTCCCCCGAAACACCGCTGTTCGATAAGGGGAAAGTTCTTTATGGTCTCAATCTGGCTAAAGACGCCATCAAAAGAGAAGACCGCGCTGTAGTGGTGGAAGGCTATTTTGACGTGATTGCCCTCCATGCTGCTGGAATCACCAATGCCGTAGCCTCCTTGGGCACGGCACTGAATAACTATCAAATCAAACAGCTCTTGCGCTTTACCAATTCCAAGCAGATTGTCTTTAACTTTGATGCCGACAAAGCAGGGGACTTAGCAACAGCACGAGCGATCGAAGAAGTTGCCAATCTGGCTTATCAGGGTCAAGTCCAGTTGCGGGTTTTGAATCTTCCGGCGGGGAAAGATGCCGATGAATTCCTGAAGGAAAATAGCAGTGATATTTATAGTGAAAGATTAGCTAATTCGCCACTATGGTTGGATTGGCAGCTAGAAAAAGCGATTGTTGATCGAGACCTCCAAGATGCCCGTTTTTATCAGCAAGCAATGGAGGACAGTATCAGTCTGCTACTGAAAATCACGGATACTAATGCCCGGAGTTTTTATCTGCAAAAAGCAGCCCAGTTACTGAGTGGGACTGATGTCCGCCAGATCCCACTGCTAGTCGAGAACCTGAATACCGAGCTGAAGCGCAAGCAGCGCGAGGTTAAAACAACTAAATCCAGCTATCAACCACCAGAAACCAGAACCACATCTGAATCTGATTTCACTTTTACAGCAGCAGATTTTTCACTGCCAACAGAAAATCAAGCACTCAGTAGTGATACTTTGGTACCGGCTAGATTATCGCCACAACAGCGCTTAGTCGAACAAGCCGAAGCTGTGTTGTTGCGACTTTATTTGCATTATCCAGAGCATCGCTTAACAATTATTGACACTCTAGATCAGGCTGATTTAATCTTTAGTTTGCAACACCATCGCTTTATTTGGCAAAAAATTCTAGAGGTGGGAGAAGTGGGGGAAATCGATTATCTTGATCCCAATCTGGTTGGCCATTTGCAAGATCTGTATGGCAATCATCGATCGGAGATGGCTCAAATCAGTCATTTGTTTAATTTGGATGAAAGAACCGCCCAAGAAATTCAGCGATCGACACTGGTGATTCGTGCCGCTGGCGCTTGCTTAGAGAAAGCTGCTTGCGAACAGCAGCGAAGCTATTATTTAGCCCAGTGGCAAAGCGCGGAGATGTCGCCAGAGCGCAAGCAGGAATGCTATGAATTGTTTTATGAAGCCCAACGGAAATTGGAATCGATCGAACAACAACGCTTGTTTACAATGACAGATTTAATCGGCTGTGGCTAAGTATGCAGGAGCTGATCGATAGAAATTCAATATTAGTACCATGTACAATCAGTTCGCTAGAAACACCGGTAATACCTATGCCACCATGTCGTTTAGCTTCTGCCACAATCCGGAAATATGAGCGTTGCCGTCCTTCTGCAATAATCTTAGTAACTTGGCTAACTTCGCCTCTAACCAAGGTGCGCAGCCCAGAACCAATACTATTAAGCAAACCGAGTGAAATTACCCACTCAGAGCTTGATAAAGCGATTGAAACTTGAGCTGAATCTCGGCCACTTCTCGATCGATCTCCGAACCAGCCACAATTCCCGCCCCCGCAAATAACCGTGCCTGATTACCAGTGGCAATGGCAGATCTGATGCCCACCACTAGCTCACAATTCCCGTCCGTATCAATCCAACCAATCGGTGAGGCATACAGCGACCGAGCCACTGCTTCTAGTGCTTGAATTTTTTGACAGGCCAAATCACGCGGCAATCCGGCCACGGCGGGCGTAGGATGTAAAGCGGCCACCACCGCCAACGGATGTAGCGCCGCCGTCAGCGCCGCTTGAATCGGAGTCCAGACATGCTGAATATTAGTCAGGGCTAGCAACTGCGGTTGTTTCCGCCAGCGCGGATTTAACCCCAACTGCTGCAAGCTATTTACGATAAAATCACGCACCAATTGATGCTCGTGTTGCTCTTTCGGGCTGGCCAGTAATTGCTGGGCTAGCTGCTGATCTTCAGATGGCAACTGGCTGCGCGGTGCCGAACCCGCCAACGCATCACAAACCAGCTGTCGATCGAACACACTCACTAACCGTTCGGGACTAGCTCCCAAAAAGCAGTTACCCAAGCCATCATTAATGGCAAAGGTGTAGCAGTCTGGATGATTTTGGCGCAAATTATCCAAACAACGCGGGATCGAAAAATCTTGGTTAGCAGTAACCAGGCAAGAATGAGCCAAAACGATTTTTTGGAGTTCTTGTCGATCGATCGCCGCCAATGATTTCGAGATCGCCGTTTCTAATCGATCGATCGCCCCCACCTCGTTTTCCAAATAGACATCCGTCTGTTTAGTAACCAAACAAAATCCGGCTAAATGGTTTAATTGAGCCAGTATGGCACTGATTTCTGCTGCCAACCACAGTAGATCAGACGATTGGTTCAGCTGGAGATTGACAACTAAATTGCTGATACCTCGGTGACGAGATATTTGCCATTTGGGCAGACAAATCTGGCTAGTAGCAAAAGGAATTGTCGCGGTAGGCGCATCAAAAAAGGGGAAGCGGCAATAAAAGCGCGGCTTAATAGAGCACTCTAGCCCAATCACATGAATATCATCACTAACTTGCTGGATAAATTCTTGCGCCTGAGCGAATCGATTAGTGCCGCACACATCTTGAGTAATAGCCACATCCAACAAGGCAAATGATTGATCACCGTGTTCCCAATAAAAATAGGGCTGACTGGTTTGGCGGAGAGATTGCAGCGCTACTAGCGGATCGACTTTGGCTAACGAAAAAGCCAGACTGACCAGTGGGTGATGACGGTTAGCATCCAGCAACTCAACGATCGCTTCGCAGCTATGATACAAAAGTTGGCGGTGGGGAGTAACGGTCATGCTAACCAAATAAAGTTTTTTTAAGGTTTCTTCATGCTCACGAGAGCAAATAAGAAATTGTGATATAGCTAGTTAGGACTCTATTTAGATTGCATAAGAGCATTACAGGCTAAGGCTTCGCGCTTGCATTTTACTCTGTTGGCTATCGATCGATTATGAACAATTGTGAATCACAAATAGCTTAATTAATTCCTTACATTATGACAACGGCAGAAGTAGTAAAGCAAGTAACTCCGTCGCGGCGCAAACTCTGGCTGGCGGCGATCAAACCACCGATGTATACGGTGGCGGTGATTCCCATCTGGGTGGGCAGTGCGATCGCCATTGCCCAAACCAAAGAATTCCACGCTCAAACCTTGGCCACCTTTTTGCTGTCGGCAATCTCGATCGTGGCTTGGATTAATATCAGCAATGACGTATTTGACTCCGATACCGGCATTGATCAGAACAAAGCCGAGTCAGTGGTAAATTTGACCGGCAATCGTAATTTGATGTTCTGGCTGAGTAATCTGTTTTTGCTGCTGGGCATCGGCGGCGTATTATCTATTTGTTGGGGGCAGCAAGACTGGACAGTATTAGGAATTGTGCTGCTCTGTTGCTTCCTGGGTTATACCTACCAAGGACCGCCCTTTCGGTTGGGCTATTACGGCGTGGGGGAAATTATTTGCTTTATTTGCTTTGGTCCACTGGCTTTAGCTGCGGCTTATTACAGCCAGACACAGAGTTGGTCGGTGGTGAATATGGTAGCCAGCGTCATTATTGGCATCCTGACCAGTTTGATTTTGTTCTGCTCGCATTTTCATCAGGTGGAAGATGACTTGGCCGCCGGCAAAAAATCGCCGATTGTCCGCTTGGGTACTAAGTTGGGTGCTGATACAGTGGTGTGGTTAGTCATCAGTATTTATGTATTGGTGCTTGGATCGATCGCGGCGAAGGTTTTTCCGCCAGCTACGCTCGGAATTTTGTTGGGACTGCCAATTGTGATTCAGCTCTGTAATTTTGTTCGCACCAATCACGATCAGCCGGAAATCATCAGAACTTGTAAGTATCTGGCGGTGCGGCTACATTTTGTGATCGGGCTGCTGTTAGGTTTGGGGTTTATCTGGGGCTGATTTCGGCTATTCTGGCAGCTCCTATTCCAATGCCCCAGCACGTTTCAGAAAATCTTTCTCCATTTAAATATCTCCAGCATGAGAATTTCCATAGAGCAGATCCAAGATGCTCGATCGATCACCAAACATGTTATGCTAAATGCCTGTTGTATGGACTTGGCTCATATTAAGACCATCCGTTAAACAAATCTTCGGCAGCAAACTTAAGAAAGCTGTGCAGATGATTTCCCACTATTCATTACCTCGAAGGCAAACATGGCCAAACGCCGCAACCTCAAGAAAGAAAAAGCAGAACGTAACCAGGCTTACGCCCGCAAGTTCCGTAAGCGCCCAGCTAACGGTCGGATGTTTAAATCCAGATTCCGCTCCCCATCTTCTAACTCTGCTGAAGAAGACAACGAAGAAACGTCGGCAGCAGCAACGTAGAATTGCTATTAGATTTGAATTTAACCAAAAGCCCAGCTCATATGAGTTGGGCTTTTGGCTAGGAATGATTCGCATAAGCTACAGTGGATACGTCTCAATGGTTACCAGATATGAGAATCGAACATATATACGTTGATAATTTTAAATCTTTGGTTGATTTTGATTTGCCGCTAGCAAAGTTTAATTGCTTGGTAGGTCTTAATGGTGCTGGTAAGTCAACAGTATTGCAATTCTTTGATTTTTTATCGCAACAAGTTAAAGGTAACCTGAGTGGTTGGCTAGAAAAGCGGCAGTGGAAGCCTTCCGATCTCAATTCAAAATTATCTCGCAAACAAAATATTACTTTTGAAATTGTATTGGATACTAGTTTTGGAATTGATGTTAAGTGGTTAGTTAGTTTTAATCGTCAGACACTACGGTGTACTACTGAGCAGCTTATATGGAATGGAAGCTTAATTCTAAAAGTTAAAGATGGCAGCTATCAAATCTGGAGTCCTGAATGGGTAAAATCAGGTGGTTTTTTGGCTACCCAGCCAAAATTTGCACTATCAGGCATTATCCCTTTTGATTATCAAGGATCTATAATATCACAAATCAGTGAATCCAAGTTGCCGTTTGAGATTGTAGAAGTGAAAAAATTTTTTAGTGATTTACATGCTTTAGATCTGTTGGCTCCTGAACTGCTTAGACAAAGAACAAGAAACGCCGGAAATAGTTTAGGATTGGGTGGCGAAAAGCTATCAGCTTTCCTGCATGAAATAGGTGAAGAAAAACGAACTAGTATTCAGCAAAACCTAGCTAAGGTTTATCCACAATTTAAACATTTGGATTCATCAGCTTTACGCTCTGGCTGGAAAAGTATCACTGTACATGAGCAATTTGGAGATGTTCTTGTTAAAACGGAAGCTCGTCATGTAGCAGATGGATTGCTGCGGATGCTGGCAGTATTTGCTCAACTATCTAAAGAACAAAGCTTTTTGTTATTAGATGAAATAGAAAATGGTGTAAATCCAGAATTAATTGAGTTTTTAGTGGATCAGCTAGTGGCAGCTCAGCCCCAAGTCCTGATTACTACGCATAGCCCAATGGTGCTTAATTATATGGAAGATGATGTTGCGATCGAAGGCATCATCTATATATACAAACAACCCAGCGGTGCCACCAAAGCGATCCGACTTTTCGATATTCCTTCCATGCGTAAAAAACTAGAAGTCATGGGTCCAGGGGAAGTTTATGAGGACACCTTGCTAACCCAACTCAACCAAGAAATTAGCGAGATGGCCTGATGTTCTTGATCCTCAGTGGCGAAGGAGCCTCCGATATTGGTCTCTCCGATCTAGAAATTGGCCCCATGACAAAACTAGTTGATGTATGGATTACCAAGCAAATCGGCTATTCATTGATTGATACCAAATTTTATACGATTGTTTCAGAGCAAAATTTGACCAAAAAAGCCAAAGAAATTAAACCTCGATCGCAGAAAGGTAAAAGACAGCCAAGTGAAACTCGGTATTTCTATAAAAATGCTCGGGCTTTGGCTTTGCTAGCTCATCAGAAAGCACAGGAGCTGGGCGGAGATACACCTTTGATTATCGTGTTATTTAGGGATGCCGATGGTACAGCCAGTTCCGATCGAGGCGAATGGGCTGATAAATGGCAATCGATGCTAGATGGATTTGAAGCCGACGGTATTACAACTGGTGTTCCAATGTTGCCCAAGCCTAAATCTGAAGCTTGGATTTTATGCGCTCTAAGCAATAATTATCAGCATTGTGCCAAGCTCGAAGAGGAATCGGGTAATGATCATGCGCCTAATCCACTCAAAAAGCAGCTAGAAAATCATCTCGGTAAGCCAGGATCGCGAGAGTTACTAAATGACAAGATTGATGATGGTGCGATCGATATCGATAAAATCGTAAATATGCCTAGCCTCACGGCATTTAAAGATAGATTGAACGAGGTATTGAAAATACAAAATCCATCACTGGGCTATGAAAAATGAGGCTCGCTGTAGCCAGTATTGGTCAAAGCCAAAAATACTTCTTCCAGATTAGCGTGTCTGCGGTGCACATCATGCACCTGAATACCTTATTTGCACCAAAGCCGTAACTATTTCTGAACCAATACTTTGCCCAGCGATCGAACGGGCACAACGGCTTGCAAAACACTCCTGATTAAAAGTAAGAGGGGTATTCATTCTCGATCGATAAAAACTGCATAGAGAGATTAGCACCTATTTGGGGAACGTTACTGATAGAAGAAGGAAAGCAGCACGATTATGCAAAACTTCTCAATTACCCAGGTAATTTTCACCTCTTTTGTGAATATTGCTTAGAAATTTAGGTGTAGATACATAGCATGAATATCCTAATTACTAATTGCACACTTGATAGCCGATCTGGAACAACGATAGTTGTTAAAGATCTAAGTTATTATCTCAATATGATAGGCCACAAGGTAGCTATTTATTCTCCTCACTGTGGTACTTTAGCTGAAGAAATTCGGGCGATGGGCATAGAAGTAGTCGAAGAAATTGAAAGACTGCAACTTAAGCCAGATATTATTCATGGACATCATATTCTCCCTCTATTTGATGCCTTGCGTCATTTTCCAGCTATTCCAGCTATTTACGTTTGTCATGATTTCACCGCATGGCACGATGAACCAATTTATCATCCCAATATCACTACATATATTGGAGTGGGTCGGTTAACACAATCACGAATTCAGAAGGTGTTGAATATCCCAAATGATCAAGTACATTTAGTCTATAATAGCTTTAATGAGTTACTTTTCACCCAGATTAGAGACCTACCAATAAAGCCATTATCTTGTCTAGTTTATAGTAAATATCCCAATATCGATCAAGTAATTGTGCCAGTGTGTAAAAGATTAGGATTGAAAGTTGATGTTGCTGGCTCAGGGTTTGAACAAGCTGTGACAAAACCAGAAAATATACTAAGTAAATATGACATTATTTTTACATCAGGAATGGCTGCGATCGAAGCATTAGCTTCTGGTGCTGCTGTCATTTTGTGTGATGGGCGTGGCGCATTTGGGATAGTTACCACATCTAACTATAAATATGTACAAGAGCATAATCTTGGTTTAAAAACATTGGAGTTAGAATTATCACCAGAATTTGTTGAAGACAATATCAATAAATACAATCGAGAGGATGCTGAGTTAGTTTCTAGATTGGTTCGCCAGGAATCACAATGGAAAAATAAAATAGTCGTTTGGGAAAGCATTTATCTCAATGCAATCAATAAATTTCAGGAATTCCCGTCGAATCAAAGTTTGTTTTCCACGAAAATGATCTTTGCGATTTATAGAATTAATATGCTGAGGTTGAATGATCAATATATGCAGGTCAAATCTAAAATATTGG
Source organism: Synechococcales cyanobacterium (assembly GCA_043755575.1). Classification (GTDB taxonomy): domain Bacteria; phylum Cyanobacteriota; class Cyanobacteriia; order Cyanobacteriales; family Chamaesiphonaceae; genus JAAFHZ01. The sequence goes on along the minus strand of JAYUSR010000250.1, from coordinate 605 downwards.
ATAGATTGCAGCAAATAAAACCAAGCACGGTGATACTAAGCTTTAAACGAGAAGTCTGAACGGTGATGAAAATCGGCATCTTTGCTAGTATGCTGCAACGCCCAATAGCTAAAATCACTATTCCGATTCTGAATGACCGTCGTTATCGCTATATCTAGAGCTTGATTTTCCGGTACCAGTTTTTCTAGACTCAATTGTACATTGAGGGTCACTAGTGTTGCAGTCTGCTGAATCACTACCGGTAAAGCCGCTACCGCCGATTCATTCCTTAGTCCCTGCCGATAATCATCTAGTCGAAAAACATTCCAATCCCCACTCGGTGACAGATTAAATTCCCAATAATAAGACTCACCCACTGGCGCTAGAAAAAACTCAAAGCAAGTTGCTTCCCACAATTCAAAACACCGACGAGGAATAGCCGCGATCGCAGGTATCAAAACCTGACTCAGATCTCCAGCTAATCGATAACTGATGGTGAGCTGGTTAGCAGTCCGATCAATCTCCCCGGTCACATTCAAATCCAACGGCACTGGGACAAACGGCTGTAAAGTAAACACTTTCTTCATCGCATGTCACTGATAATATTGCCGATTGTCCTTTCCTGC
>JAYUSR010000249.1:0-8948 GCA_043755575.1 Synechococcales cyanobacterium | reverse complement strand
CACCTATTTCCTAAATCCCTTTGCTGGGTCGGCATCGGCTCAAGCATCCTCAGCTTGATTCTCAGTATTCATCCCCTTTTGCAAATGCCCGCGACGATCGATCGAGCTAATACGGCTATGACTAAAGCTTTAGGAAATAATTATTTAGCCGACATTCCTGCCGTCGTGCAATCAACCTGGCGACCGCACCCTTTTAGTATCGCTGCCGCCCTCCAAGGGATTGGCCAATCCAGCAACATTCGGCTCCAGCGCCATCTGCCCTTTGCGGCACCAGCTGGCACCCCACTAATACTTAATTTGTACCAACCCCAGCTTCCTGGTAAATATCCTGCTGTCATTCAAATTTATGGCGGGGCTTGGCGAAATGGCAGCCCGGATAGCGACGAAGAGTTTAGCCGCTATTTAGCTAATCGCGGTTACGTCGTGGTATCAATCGACTATCGCCATGCCCCCCAATATCATTTCCCTGCTCAATTAATAGATGTCCGCACCGCCCTGGATTACATACAACAGCAGGCTCTCAACTGGGATATAGATCTGGATCGGCTGGCGATCATGGGTCGATCATCCGGTGGCCACTTGGCTACTTTAGCTGCCTTGCAGCCAGATGCCTTACCCCTAAGAGCAGTGGTCAGCTATTATGGGCCAGTAGATTTAATCGCCGGATACGATGATCCACCGCAGCCCGATCCGATCGACTCCCGCCACGTATTGCGTGATTTTCTGGGTGGCACGCCCACGCAATTTCCAGCACGATATCAGCAAGCTTCGCCTTATCAGCTCGTAGATGCTACTAAACAAGTACTGCCACCAACCCTATTGATCTATGGTGGCCAAGACCACTTAGTGGAATCCCGTTTTGGCCAGAAAATGGCCAGAAAACTGCAATCTGTCGGCACATCCACCGTGTACATCGAAATCCCTTGGGCAAATCACGCCTTCGATGCCATTTTCAACGGTCCTAGTAATCAACTGGCACTCTATTACACCGAGCGCTTTCTGGCCCATTCCTTACAACTAGAGGCTAAAATCGGGGTGGAGAAAAATACCCATACCACCAGCTACCTGTGACCAATCAACTACTCAACGATCGCTATCAAATCATCCGCACCTTGGGCGCTGGGGGCTTTGGTGAAACCTTCTTGGCCGAGGATACTCACATGCCCTCCCGCCGCCGCTGTGTGGTGAAACGACTGCGACCAGTGCAAGACAATCCGCCAATTAACCAGCTGGTGCAGGAAAGATTTCAGCGGGAAGCGGCTATTTTGGAAAAGTTGGGTAACGAGCATCGCCAAATTCCGCAGCTATATGCCTATTTTCATGGGCAAACCGATCAGCAGTTTTATTTGGTGCAAGAATGGATTGATGGTGACACGCTCAGTTCGATCGCTCAGCAACAAGGTCGGTTAGCCGAAGCTGAAGTCCGACGGTTGTTAATCGCTATTCTGCCAGTTTTTGACTTTGTGCATCGTCAAGCAATTATTCATCGCGATGTCAAACCTGACAACATTATTGTCCGTCGTCTCGATCGACAGCCCGTTTTAATTGATTTTGGGGCGGTGCGCGAAACCATGGGTACGGCCTTAAATTCCCAAGGTCGCCCCACTCAATCGATCATCATTGGCACTCCTGGTTATATGGCTAGCGAGCAGTCTGTAGGTAGACCGGTTTACAGTAGTGATCTCTACAGCCTGGGTTTAACAGCAGTTTATCTTTTAACTGGTAAACAACCCTCTGAATTTATGGCTCATCCTCATACCAGTGAGATTTTGTGGCGATCGGATGCGCCCCAAATCAGTCCAGAATTAGCTGCTATCTTAGACCAAGCCATTGCCTCCCATCCACGCGATCGATATCAAACAGCCCCAGAATTTTTGTCAGCACTACAAGGTAATTCGAGCGCAGTGGCAGAAAATAAAACCTGGGTAGTCAGCCAACCAACTGTCCCCGCAATTCCGGCCGTAACTTATCCAGAAGCTAATCGATCGACAACCACCAAATCCCGCTCCCGCCTACTCCTGATGGGCGGCATCGCTGCTGGTCTTTTGCTGGGCGGCAGCGTGATGGCCACTCTTTTTCAGCCAACCCGAACACCTTTGGTCACGCCACTGGCTGCAACTCAACCAAACGTTCAGCCAGAAGCCACTACGCCCAGTAGTCCCAGCTTGGTGGCGCGCCCACCGAGCAAAGAAGTTAATTTATCGACCACTAATCAGCAACAGCGCCAGCCATCCCTAGCCAGCATTCAGTCCCTCAATAACCCAGCCATCTCCCCCAAACCAACAGCAACATCAGCCTGTAGCTACTTCACTGGTAATGCAATTGAAGGTCAACCAGTAAATATAGATTTATGTTCGATCAGTAATACCAACAATTCCGAAAAAATCAGTTTTACGTACAGCCTAGGTAATCAGCGCCTAAAAAGCACTGCCAACTGCACCCAGAGTAACTGGATCACACTCGCCGATCAGCAAGTCCACCGCCCGCTCTCTGCTGCTACCAAAAAAATGCTCAATCGAGTTTGTAATAATCGACAGTTCCGTAATTCTGGATCTGTTGAATCTGCGGTAACTCAACCAGCCACAAGCTCTGAAATAGTTAAAGTTTCTCGATCATCGCCAGCCAACAGCGTTGCTAAGTACTATCAAAATATTAACAATCGAGACCTTGCCAAAGCTTGGCAGCAGCTACCGATCGATCTGCAATCAAATACAACGATCCATCCCCAGGGCTATGATTCTTTTGTACAATGGTGGGATTCAGTAACAGCTGTCGATTTGAATGCGATGCAAACAACTCAACAAACAAATCAGCAGGCTGAGGTGCAAGTAAGCGCCACCTATCATATGAAAAACAACCGATTACAGCCGTTTACCCTCCGCTACATTTTGGTATGGAATAAAACCAACCAGGAATGGCTGATTGAAAAAATCAGACGTCGTTAGTGTTAACATTTTTACCAATAAATGTTGCCTATGTACCAAATAATGATAAAACTGGCCAGGACGGCACGTTTAGCTCTTAGTCGAAGAATTATATTATTTGACTAAACTAACATTTAGGTAAAGTTTTGCTCACTTAACCATTCCTAAAGTTTGTTAGTCCGTTGGCAGTTTGTGTAAGCATCCATAATATTAATTGAAAAAACTCGGTGGTGGAGCGACTTTTCTAATTTCAGTAACTCTTTTGTAGAAAGTTTTAGCTATATCTAAATTTTAATCAGTAATGTGGGAAGCCTAAAGAAATATGACTATTGAGGCGTTGAGCATGAAACTAATTGAGCGTAGCTCCCAGCGACTAACCTTGCAAGATCGCAACCTTCCCCAAATTGCTGGGACTTTTGGCGTGGTGAGTTTGTCAGCTGGGGCGTTACTCATTACTTTAGCCCAACCTATTCTCCAGTTACTCTATCCTGACGGTGCTTCATTGCCTCCTTCAATCGTTTACTATGTTGCTATGGCTTTAATAGCGCTGGGTGTTTGGACAATTACTACGGCTACCACTACGAAAGTCTCATTCGATCGCCACCATAGTCGCCTCCAAATTGTCTGGCACCGCTTTTTAAAAGATGCCAAGTATACCTGTAATCTTCATGAAATTGTTGATGTCAAGCTTGAGAAATTGGTTAAAAGCTACAACATGCCCCAAAACGTTGAAAATTACTACAATCTCAATCATGAAGTTCTGCCCCAAGAGTATGTAGTGTGGCGGCTAAATCTTATTCTCGCCTCCGGACATGCGCTCCCACTCACTCAGCAATTCAACTCTGATGTCCAGAATGGTGAAGACATTAAAAAGTTATTCAGCTATATCCAAGAATTTTTATCTGTCCAGACCCGTTTAAGTGTCACCTAAGCGACCAAAATCGATGGAGAACTTCATCAAAATTAGCGGACTTTTAAACCACAAAAAATGTGACCCAACAAAAGACAGTTGGGTCACACTTTTTATAGACTAAAATTAACGGCAAGCTCTTCGATATTCAGCTCTTTTTTGGCGCAATTCTCTTTCGATCCAGCGTAATCTTTCCGGATTGTAATTGTGTCTGCGCAAAATTCGTTCCCGAGTTCTTTCTAAAGAAGAAATTGATTCTCTTAACTCCCGGCACAGGCGGCGATTAGAACCTCGCATGTGATAGTCGCCACGCATATGATCGTCACCACGAACATTTTCGTGACCATCACGATGTTCTCGGGCACTAGCACTAGGGATGTTAACCATCCCAGTCAAAGTTACGACTGATAAACAACCGATAGCCACTAACTTAATTTTAGACAAAGTTGTAGACATGATAAACATTCCTTTAGTAGTTTTTAACTGAGAATCACTGGGGCTAAATCTCAATTTTGTTTTTAAAACACTCATTGTGTTTCATATATCTAATAGAGTAATGTGCCATCCAGTTGTTCCCACTTTGACAGCATAAAATGCAAACAAATATTACGATCGATCTCCGTGAAACTTAACTAACTGCTGCTACGGTGCCTCATAATTCAGAAAAGCGCTGTTAATTTATTGGCTTTGATTTGCGATTGGGCATAGCTCACACCGCCTGGACGAGTTCCACCTAGAGTATAGATCCGGCTGCTTATGTCAAATCTGGCTACCTAACTGGATCGTTACAGGTAAAATTACCAGTCCACTGATTAATCCGTTGGCGGAGCCTCTACTTGGCACAAGGAATATAGATTGGCAATTTATCAAAACTCAACATATCTATAGTCAAAATCGTATGGCGCACCAAACAAGAAAGCGTTGCAATAACGATCGAATGTCACATACTCCCAATCTCCAGAAAAATTTTCAAGCCGCCATGTGCAGATCTCCCCATTTTCTCTAGTCAATGAAACAACACTGTCCTCTAGTATTAGATGTCCAGCACCTTCTTTTTTTTGAAGCGGGGAGCCACCCCATAAACCAACAAATGGAATTTTAATACCATCTAAAACAATAACTCTTTCATCTTCATTCAAATCCCATTCCTGTTCAATTTCGATTACATCTCCATTACCCAATCGATAATAAATGAGATCGTCAAACGAAATCACATAGAATTGACCATTTTCTGGCACTGTAAATCCAATACTCCGTTCCATATATCCTGGGAATTGTATTGTGATTTCTTTCATCGGTTACACCTCGCCATCAAAAAGCGATCGCCCCAAACACTCACCAGTAGCCGCCACCTATTAAAATAGAAGGACTTATATACAGAAGCTCTATTTTAAGATGTTAGAAGCATATCGCCAACACGTTGCAGAACGCGCAGCTTTAGGAATCCCCCCATTACCGCTTGATGCCGAACAAACCAGTGCCCTCTGCGAACTATTGCAACATCCACCAGCAGGTGAAGAGACTAACCTGATTGCATTATTGCGCGATCGAGTTCCGCCTGGAGTAGATCCGGCTGCTTATGTCAAAGCTAGCTTCCTGACTGGGATCGTCACGGGTAAAATTACCAGTCCGCTAATTAATCCGATCGAGTCAATCAAACTCCTAGGCACCATGCTCGGTGGCTATAACGTTCAGGCGCTGATTGATACCCTGAAATCTAGTGATACTACTTTGGCCACAGCGGCAGTCCAAGCCCTGAGTAAGATCACCCTGGTCTACGACTCTTTTAATGATGTCTGGAACTTGTCCCAAACTAACCAATATGCCAAACAAGTAATTGATGCCTGGGCAGCGGGAGTTTGGTTCACCGACAAGCCCACTGTGCCCGAGATGGTGACGGTGACAGTTTTTAAAGTCCCCGGCGAAACCAATACCGACGACTTATCGCCAGCCACCCACGCCACCACCCGCCCCGATATTCCACTCCATGCTTTGGCCATGCTCGAAACCCGCCAACCGGGAAGCTTGGAGACGATCGATCAACTCAAAACCAAAGGTCATCCCTTAGTCTATGTCGGCGATGTGGTAGGCACTGGCTCTTCGCGCAAATCCGCCATCAACTCGGTGCTTTGGCATACTGGTCTCGATATTCCCTGTGTTCCCAACAAACGTACTGCTGGCTATTTGCTGGGTGGCAAAATTGCTCCAATTTTTTTCAATACTGCCGAAGACTCTGGGATGCTGCCGATCAAATGCGATGTCACCCAGCTAGAAACCGGCCTGGTAATCCAAATTCATACTTATAAGGGTCAGATTACTGACGAACAAGGTCAGTTGATTACCACCTTTGAGCTAAAACCCGAGACTATTCTAGATGAAGTCCGAGCCGGTGGTAGAATCCCGCTGCTGATTGGCCGCGCCTTAACCGATAAAACCAGACAAGCTCTAGGCTTACCGGCCAGCGAACTATTCATTCGGCCGCAACCCCCAGTAGCTAGCAACAAAGGCTATACTCTGGCTCAGAAAATGGTGGGCAAAGCCTGCGGCTTACCTGGTATCCGACCAGGCATTGCCTGCGAACCATTAATGACTACCGTCGGTTCCCAAGATACGACTGGACCCATGACCCGCGATGAACTAAAAGAATTAGCCTGTCTAGGCTTTAGTGCCGACTTGGTGATGCAGAGCTTTTGCCATACCTCCGCTTATCCCAAGCCCGTCGATATTAAAACCCACCACGATCTACCGGACTTCTTTGCCCAACGGGGAGGAGTAGCGCTCCGTCCCGGTGATGGCATTATTCACTCCTGGTTAAATCGGATGCTATTGCCCGATACCGTCGGTACCGGTGGCGATTCGCATACCCGTTTTCCGCTAGGGATTTCTTTTCCAGCTGGTTCGGGGCTAGTGGCTTTTGCGGCGGCTCTTGGTGCTATGCCCCTCGATATGCCCGAATCAGTCCTTGTCCGGTTTACTGGCCAACTCCAACCGGGGGTGACACTGCGAGATGTAGTTAATGCCATTCCCTATGTCGCCATCCAACAAGGCTTGCTGACTGTTGCTCAAGAAAATAAACAAAATGTTTTCTCTGGTCGGATTTTAGAAATAGAAGGGCTACCCGATCTCAAGGTAGAACAAGCCTTTGAGTTAACCGATGCCAGTGCCGAGCGTTCTTGTGCAGGCTGTACCATTAAGCTTAGTGAAGCCACCGTCATTGAATACATTCGATCGAACGTTGCCCTCTTGAAAAATATGGTAGCCAGAGGCTATACCGATGCCCGCACCATTTTGCGCCGGGTGGCTCAAATGGAGGAATGGTTGGCCAACCCAGTACTGTTGTCGGCTGATGCTGATGCCGAATATGCTGAGATTATTGAAATTAACCTCAATGAAATCACAGAGCCGATCGTCGCCGCTCCGAACGATCCCGATAACGTCAAATTGTTGAGTGAAGTAGCAGGCGATCGGATTGACGAAGTATTTATTGGTTCTTGTATGACCAATATTGGCCACTATCGCGCCACCGCCAAGGTCTTAGAAGGTGAGCCACCGGTCAATACCCGCCTGTGGATCTGTCCTCCCACCCGCATGGATGAATATCAGCTCAAAGAAGAAGGCATCTACGGCATTTTCGGGATGGCCGGTGCCCGCACCGAAATGCCCGGATGCAGCCTCTGTATGGGCAACCAAGCCCGAGTCGCCGATAATGCCACCGTGTTTTCCACTTCCACCCGTAACTTTAACAACCGCCTGGGAAAAGGTGCGCAAGTCTACTTAGGTTCAGCGGAGCTAGCGGCTGTTTGTTCGATGCTGGGCAAGCTACCCACCGCCAGCGAATATTTAGAAGTAGTTACCAAAAAAATTGACCCTTTTGCGGCTAGCCTCTACCGCTATTTAAACTTCGACCAAATTGCTGGATTTGAAAATGAGGGCCGAATTATATCTACAGCAACCGTAGCGGAATTGAGCTTGTGATTATTATTTATATCTGTCGGTTTTTGGCTTGGGGTCTTACTTTGATCGCTGGGATTACTCTGTACCAAATAGGGAAAAGAGGTATTGACAACATGCGCAAGCTACATCAAATCCCCTGTAGCCGTTGTCAGTACTTTACCGATAGCTATTATGTCAAATGTACAGTCAATCCAAAACTAGCTAACACTGAGCTGGCGATCAACTGTCATGATTTTGTCTCATCGAATGTTACAATGGTCTAGGTTGTACTCACGACAGGTAAAACTAAGTCAGGGGCAGCCCACCATGCAATATTTCAGTCAAAGAGGTAATTATCAATGACTAAATTAAAAATTGAACGCAGATCCTTCTCATCACCAGATCAACTTCGTAAAATGGCGATGATGGTGATGAATCGCTGGGGTGAGGTGTGGCCAATGGTTTCAGACAGACACAATGGCGAACAGCAGCAGCGTAAAGCTCAAATCAAAATGGTACTTCAACAATCTTCCCCCAGACCTATCTAAAATTTCCGCTCTATCATAAATACAATCGTTAGTTGGGGTGTGTATATCTTTACATGCCCCTTTTTTTACCGATTTATAATGAATGGAGTTGGTCTGGAGCCAGCATTCCATTTTGTAGATGGGATCGTTCGATCGATTCAATATGAGGAATAGCACCAACTAAAAACTGGAGTGATGTGGGAGCCGCACTCCAGTCAATGGCACAAGACCGCAGGCTGTTATCGGTGAGAGTAGAAAACCAACCAGCGAGGAAGCCAGATTCTAGACTGAATGAGCGGGAGTTTAAAGATGCTTCAACTGTCATACCACCACTAATGCCAGAATTTATAACGGTCACAACTAAGAGACCCTGCTCAGCCAAACTAAAATCGATCAATAGTTTGCCTAGGCCATGAACAGCCCAAGCTTCTTGGATATAAACCCAAAAATCAGCTGACAGCGTATCTAAGATGGGCTGGCGATAATATTGGACAATATCTTGCACCAGTCGTCCACAAAAAGTCTTACCCCAGCTATAGCCAAACGTATAAAGAGCTAGATAAGATGCTTCACCAGCTTCCGCTCGTAAGGTTTTGGGGATGATTCTTAGCAGCAATTCAGGCACCGCGATTAAGCGATCTCCATAGCGGCTCG
>JAYUSR010000248.1:0-3025 GCA_043755575.1 Synechococcales cyanobacterium | reverse complement strand
TTATACTCGTAGCGCCTATTACTTGTAATGTTTTTGTTGTTGTTTTATCACTAGTACCGATTACTTGTAATGTTGCTTTTACATCATCAGCGCCGATTACTAAGCTGCCCTTTGATGTAATTCTTAATCGTTCACAGAGTTTATTGGTTTTTGCAGATTTAGTAGAGAAGCTCAAATGGCTTGAACGGTCATCATCGTTAATAGATTGAATCCTAGCAGTCGGTACAGAATCGGTATTAACATCATATCCATTGAAGTCTAGGCTGCCGCCGCCACCAACCCCTCCATCTGAATTTTGTAAGACAATTTTTGCCGCTATATCTTTACTAAGTTGGCCTTTCAGCGACAGGACAGATACAGCACCTTTCATCCCTGCACTGAGAGTTGTATTACCCATAACAGTAAGAGCATCACCAATCGTCAGTGAACCCGTAATTGTGTCACCTTTACGATCGATCTTATCTTTGTCTAAACGCAAAATCTCCCTCATTCCTTCATTCCAGGCCTGGGACGTTAAGACATCGCCAGCTTTCTTATCTTCATGAGCAAAAGGCATCGTCAGAACCTCGGTTAAAATAGAATTTCCCAAATCAGCGTCAGCTTAAAATCTGCGGACTTATTAATCACCGGAAACACAACTCGATTATACATCACAGCTGTCTTACTGTCCTGTGCTCCCGTAAATAAAGCCGCCTCTGTCAAACCACCGATTGCATCCGCCAAATCTAAATCAGCCGTAATCATCACTTTCTTACGGATACTACCATCAGTATGTTTCATCGACTGCAAATCGCGGCCCACATCGATCGGATTAATCGGCTTCCGAAATAGCTCCGTCGCCAGCTTACTATCCTGGGCCGTGACTGCAGTACCCCCCGTCCCCACAGCCACATGGGATACAGGCTGAATCGTATCTTTTATTCCCTGAATGAATAGCTTCGCCACCAGCTCCCGACCGGTCAGAACAATACTATTTTTCGCCTGGATAATTTCAATAACGCGATCCTCCCCATCCCGCTTCTGTAGGGTTAACTGACCTTGTATATCTAGGGCTTCTGATAGGTTCATAGGTAAATCATGACAAAACCATCATGGGTAAATGGACTAACCAAAGGTATTCAAAGAATCGAAACCCGTATAGTCAAACATCGCAGATGTGACTAGTGTATCAGTTATTTCATGGTCTACCCCCAATCCGTAAGGTTTTTGTTGGCTTCTAATCACTGGATTGAGGGCTGTGATGTCATGGATTTCTGAGAAGGGCGATCGCCTCACCGTTAAGATTTCTATCATCTCTTCAACCTCCACAAATTGTTTTTCATAGGTGACTACCGATCGCACCCCACTCGCCTTAACCTTTTCCAGCAAACGGCTAATTTCATGCCGAGGATGATCCTCCGTCTCATTGAACTGGTCCGTATAGCCAGGAATATCCCAAGGAATCTTAACGATAAAACTCCCTGGCGTCAATTTGACAAACATCACACTTACTTCTAGGCCATAGGAACGCGATTGCACCTGATTTAATGGCTCCACCTCCCCCACATCAAAGCGGCAAAAATCAAATAGGCTGGTCTCCAGGGTGGCCAGGGGCGATCCAGTCAGGGCTTCAATGGTCCAAGTGGATAAACCGATCGGTAGATCCGGAATATGACCCTGAACCACAGCCTGGGGATCGCTGACCGCAATGCCATTAATTAGAACAGCCCCGTCAGGTAAAAACAAGATCACTTCATCGCAATTAAGGCTACCTCGGTACTGGATATATTGTTGGGTGGTTGTATTGTTTAGTTTTAAGTCGATCAGCGGTGAGAGCGTCACACTTTGATCGCTACGTTGATCTCGGATCCTAACCTGTACGGCGGGTGTTGTAATCAAGGCGTTGGGATTAGTGATATTAAATGTCGTAGAGGGGTCTAAAGCAACAGCATCTCCTTCAATTGTCGGGTGAGGATGCACATCATAGGAAATACTTTGTGCCTCAGGCAGAAACTCAATCACCCGAATCAGTGAACGATAGACGCTAAGGCGATCGGCATTGCGATACACCCCATAAACCTGGGCACTACTAATATCTGTGATCACCCAACGACGCGGCAAAGTTTCCATGGAAACCGTCGCATTGTAGGAAATGCCAATACCGCGATCGAAGAAAGCCTGACGCAGTTCGGACGAAACCGTAAGGCTGTAGAATGCTGGTTCTAAGCTCAGCGGCAGGTCAAACAAAAAGGCTTCCCAGGGTTTGACCATACCCTCTGCATGCTTGATCGGGATGCCTAGGTTAGCCGCAGCAATATCTACAATGCCAGCTTTGGTGGAGGCTCCATTTTTTAAGACGCCGATTAAATGCCGCAATCTTTCGCGATAGGGCGTATAGCTTTTTTCTAGATAGTTGGGATAGAGGGTTTCTAGTAGCAGGCGATTGAGCTGTTGGAGTAATTTGGTTTGTTGCTCTGGATCGCTCGTCTCTTGTCTAGCTAGACGCAAACGATGGACTTCCTTGGGCAGTTCTAGGTCGGTAAAATGCGATCGATGCCGCTCGTCAAACTCAGTATCCGATAGAATACATTCATTTAAAGCTTGGACCAAACCGTACTGCACTTCAAGGGCTGGGGGAATATTACTTGCAGGCAGATCCAGGTAGACTGCTTCCAAGAGCTGACGATTGAGCCTGACTAAGTCATCTCCAACGGCACCCTGGGCCATTAAACGCTCTACCTCTGCTGTTAATGCTGGCTGTTTTAGATCGTCGTAACTCGATCGCTCACCCATCACGCTACCAAGAATAATATTCGCTAAGGATTCCTGGGCTGCTTGTAGGAGTATTGCGATCGCCTGCGAAGACAGTCTCAAGGCTTCAATAGGCGCGATCGAGGGTTCTGGATCGGCAAAAACATTGAGTATGCTCTGGCAAAAACTGGGCTGCTTTAATAATAGGGGTAATTCCTCAGCGAGAGGCGCTGGTAACTTGTCCGGTTCTAGGCGAACTTTGGGTAAGGGGATGAGTAGGCGCTGCGTGTCTAGG
>JAYUSR010000247.1:0-9091 GCA_043755575.1 Synechococcales cyanobacterium | reverse complement strand
AAAAATCTGGTTGATGGATAACAGCTTGGTCATAGCAATGTAGCGCTTGGGATAATTCACCCAAATAGAAATGGGTCTTGCCAAAATTTGTCCAAGCTTGATGAAAATCCGGCTGAATCTTCACGGCTTTACCGTAGGCCGCCAAAGCTTTTTCGAATTTTTGCTGTTCAAATGAGACGACACCTAAATTATTCCAAGCTTGCGCGAACTTGGAATCAAAGTCGATGGCTTGTCGATAGCAGTCGGCAGCCTTGTCTAACTCACCCAGTTGACAAAGTACCTGACCAAAATTATTCCAGGCATAAGGGTCTTCGGCATTGATGCTCAAGCTGCGCTCGTAACAATGACGAGCTTCACTTAATCGTCCTAAGTTGAACAAAACCCAGCCACAATTACTCCAAATATGGTGGTCGTCTGGTTTAGTCTCCAAAACTTGATCGAAAGCGGCCAGGGCATCAGGATAAAGACGCAACGACGTTAGAACTTGGGCGCGTTGCTCCCGCGAAAAGTCGTCTTCGTGATTAAGTTCTAAGCTGCGGTCAAAACTAGCTAAGGCATTTTGATAGTTTCCTAGTTGGCTTTCAATCCATCCTAAGTCTCCCCAAGCTGAATAGTCATTGGGTACAAGTGTGACTACTTTTTCGTAAGCGATGCCAGCTTCTGGTAAGCGTTGCAAACCAACCAAGCACCAGGCGATACTCTGCCAAGCTCTGGGCTGATGGGGCTGAATCGTTACTGCTTTTTGATAACAAGATAAAGCATATTCCAGCTGTCCAGCATCTCGATAAAAATCACCTTGATGGTACCAAGCCACTGGATCATCAATATCGATGGGTTTCGCAAAGCTATTATTATTTTGTTTGATGATGGTAGTATCACCCTCCACAGTTATTTCAGGAGGAATCATCGGCCTTGCTTGATTGGATGTGCCCCGATGCCATATTTTATTCAACATATTGTTCTGCTGAAGTAAGTCCTGTTTTGGTGAACGCTCTAGCTATGATTGATATTTTCGAGATGCTTATTGATTAGATCTTCATCCAGATTTTATCATTGGCTGTATGTTTTGTCTTAAATCCATATCTTTATGATCCCGAGTTCCACTGCTTATCTATTGCTAGCCCACGGTAGTCGCGATGCCCGTAGCGCGGCTGCTCTCAACCAGTTGACAAATGCCTGTGGTGCAAAATTAAAATTATTCAACACCGCCACACTCATTGGTACCGCTTATTTAGAATTGGCCGAACTGCCGATTGTCGAGCAGCTGGTTCTATTTGCTAATCAAGCTATCCAGCAAAACTGCCAGCGGGTGAGAGTCTTACCGCTGTTTTTAGCTCCTGGCGTTCATGTTCTAGAGGATTTACCTAAAGCCATATATCAGGCTCAAATCCAATTGTCCGATCGATCTCAATTAGAGTTACTAACTTATTTGGGAGCTAACGCTGAGCTGCGAAAAATATTGCAGTATCAAAGTCAGCAATTGCCCGCTCACCAGATTTTTCTGGCTCATGGTAGCCCACAAGCCGCTGCTCAGAAGTTTTTACTCACTATCGCTGCTAGCTTGCCTGCTACCCCAGCTTATTGGTCAGTCAACCCTCATTTGCCAGAGCAAGTGGGCAATTTGGCTGCTCAAGATCCCACCGAAATTGGGATCTTGCCATATTTTTTATTTCCTGGTCGAATTAGTGCGGCAATTAGCGTAGTCATTAATGAGTTACAATCACTTTTCCCGGATATTCGATTCCGATTTACCCAGGGCGAACTAGAAGCATCCCTGTTGTATCGAGATCCTCAACTTATTGACTTGTTGGTTCAGGTGCTTCTGAATACCAATTGATTAAAAAACTACCGCAATTATCATTCAACATATCGATGGGTAAAGTTTATTTAGTAGGTGCCGGACCTGGCGATCCGGGTCTATTGACCATGAAAGCCTACCAGCTGTTAATCCAAGCCGACATTGTCGTTTATGATGCCCTGGTCAGCCCCGAAATATTGGCACTAATTGCTCCCACTGCCGAAAAGATTGACGCTGGGAAGCGGATGGGCAGACATTCCTTGCTGCAAACGGATACTACCCGACTCCTAATCCAAAAAGCCCAACAGGCCGAAATTACTGTGAGACTCAAAGGTGGAGATCCATTTATCTTTGGTCGGGGGGGGGAAGAAATGGCTGACTTGATGGCCGCTGGTGTCGCCGTGGAAGTTGTACCGGGAGTGACCGCTGGCATTGCGGCTCCAGCCTACGCTAACATTCCGCTCACCCACCGGGATTACAGCTCATCGGTCATTTTTGTGACTGGCCATGAGTCTGCTGGTAAATATCGACCAGCCGTTAATTGGACAGCAATTGCCCAGGCTGCCGAAACGATCGTGATTTATATGGGAGTACACAATTTATCCTACATAGTCACTAAATTACTTCAGTCTGGGCTACCTGCCGATTTGCCGATCGCCCTAATTCGGTGGGGGACTACTACCCAGCAATCGGAGTTAATTGGTACCATTAGCACGATCGAACAACAGGTTCAATCAACTAATTTTACTGCCCCAGCGGTGATAGTGGTGGGATCGATCGTCAATTTTCGTAAATTAGTAGCGAAATAAATTTGCTAAGACCGTGTGCTACATGAAAACTACAAATACAATTGTTTGTCTAATCATTACAGTTCCGTCCACCAATATTCACCAGTGTTCCGGCCATAAGTCCGAAGACAAAATAATTTAACTGCGCTATATTGCTGAAGGCTGAAATACTTTTAATGCAGAAGTGTTTCTCAACACTATGATTACGGGTATCTTAATTAAGAATGTAAGAAACACCGCACTCACTACTTTATATAGTATCTACAAATATTAGGTTTGTAGGACCTGTAGTAAAAGAATTAGTTCAGTCCCGGACTGTGTTAGCAAATAAAATTATGATCAGAAAGGCACAAGACAAACTCGTATATTCTCCTACACAGAATTGGTTGAATTTGCTGATTCGTGATTCACTGCTCCTGAAAGTAGTAGCTTGGTTGGGTAGTTCCAGCCTTGTGATTGTGGCACCGGTCGTTTCGGCAGAGTTCAACCCGCCATCAACCACTCCAGATTTAGCTACCCAGTCTTTACCGCCAACAGCGAGCGTTGCCAAGGACAAGCCCAGTGCGACTGAACTTAATCTTCATAATGATTTGCTGACAGCAAACAACTTCACGGTCGCGGCTCCAAGCACTCCATCTGCACCCGTCCACCACTACTATTCCAGGACTGGAGTACCATTGGCAGTCAAGGTACCAGTACCTGTTGATTGCAATCGCAGTACGAGTCAATTAGTAAGTAGTCTGTGCAGTCGTATCCGTCCACAGAGCAAGATCACTGCTAGTGCCCGTCAGTCCATAGTTCCCACCAGAATCATGCCTGCCGTGCAACCATTGCCAGCCGTCAGAAATAGCATCGCCCAGTCGGTAATCAAGCCGATCGCCATACCACAGCGCTTTCAAAGACCTCAGCCTTTAGCACAGCGGCTAGTTCCTGAGCCGGTTGCGCTCTATGTGGCTCCGCCTCAAAGCAACGAAATCCCCAATCGGGCAGTAGCACCACTTAGCAAAATTCCGACAGTCAGTCGGCCAGCTGTGCCGAGTATTTCCCCCATTCCGACAGTAGTTGCTAGTAAGGTGCCAGCCAGTTCTCCGCTGGTGCTCGCTAATAATTATCGAGCTGCCAGTAATTTTATCTATCCTCTAGCTAGTCCTGCACCAGTGACTTCGCGCTTTGGCTGGCGGGTTCACCCGATTACTGGTAATCGCCGTTTTCATGCTGGAACAGATTTTGGTGCGCCAGAGGGTGCTCCGATTGTAGCAGTTGCTACCGGTCGGGTAGTAGTATCCGGTTGGCATGGTGGCTATGGTAAGGCAGTTGTCATTGAACATAATGGCCAACTCCAGACTCTTTACGGCCACATGTCGGAAGTATTGGTGCAAGAGGGTCAAGAAATTCAGCAAGGTACGGTAATTGGGCGAGTGGGCAGTACTGGTCGTTCTACTGGTGCTCATCTGCACTTTGAGACTCAAGCTCCAACTAATGATGGCTGGGTAGCAGTTGATCCAAATATGGATCTTCAGTATGCACTGAACAACCTGCAACAAGCGATCAATCAAAATCGCCAGAATGACGTTTTGGATAAGCCTTTGTAGCTGGAGCCAACTCAACTGGACATAATTCTATTATTTATCGCTGAGTTGACACTCCTTCAGCTAAATTTTAGCTTAGCGAGCTAGTTTATTTAGTGATTTGTTTGATGACTAATAGAGCAGCTCGTGTCGCGATCGACAGGATAATATCGGAATGGAGTTTCTGGCGATCAACCACCCGACTATGACCTATTGTCTTGGAATTATAACTAGTGGCGGCTTAGTGATCGCGGCTGATTCGCGCACTAATGCTGGGGTCGATTATGTTTCCAGTTACCAGAAAATCTTTGATTTCTCACAGCCCGGTGAGCGGGTAATTTTAATCTGTACTTCAGGTAATTTATCTATTACCCAAGCAGTAATTGCCGGTATTCGGCAGGATCTTAAATCTCTAGATAGTGAAAATTTACATAATATTTCTAGCCTGTACGAAATCACTCACTATATTGGCCAAAAGCTGCGGCAGATCCAGGCTCAAGAACGCCCCTGGTTAGAAAAAGATCAAATTGATTATCACTGTAATTTTTTGTTGGGTGGTCAGGTGAGCGGTGAACCTGCTGCACTGTACCTAATTTATAGTCAGGGTAACTTCATTCAGGCCATGCCTGATACGCCTTTTTTACAAATTGGCGAAACCAAGTATGGCAAGCCCATTCTTGATCGCACACTTACCTACGATACGTCTTTGGAGGATGCGGCCAAATCAGCGCTGCTATCGATCGACTCCACGATGAAGTCCAATATTTCGGTGGGGCCGCCGATTAATTTAGTAATGTATCAGAATGATAGCTTTGTCTTGAAGCACCAACTACGTTTGCGGCGTGGCGATCCCTATCTAGCGAAAATTCGGACTCAGTGGGAAGAATCTTTGCGAGAAGCTTTTGAGCGGATGCCCAGTGTTGATTGGCAACAGTCTCAGCCCAATACCAACGCTACTGATTTTTGAATGATGAGCTGATATTTCATGGTAGATTGGGCTACCTGACCAGTCTGGATGGTGCCAGTGATTGGTGACGCTTGGGGGGGCAGGGGGCTAGCAACCAGGGCAATATGGTCATCAGCGACAGCCAGACCATGGGTGGGATCATAACCGCGCCAACCGGCACCCGGCAAGTAAACTTCGGCCCAAGCGTGGAGCTGCTGTTGCTCTGGTGGGGACAACTCGTCCACCATCATTTCTGCACTACTCTCTTGATAGCCACTCACAAATCGGGTGGCTAAACCGACTGATCGGCAGACCTCCATAAATAAAACGGCCAGATCGCGGCAGGAACCAGCTTGTTGTGACCAGGTAATTCCTGGTGGTAATGGTTCACCGGTCTCTCGAAATAGGTACTGACAGTTTTGATAAATGCGTTGATTGAGCAGCAGCAAAAAATCTAGGGTTCGACCATTAGTGGACAGCCAAATTTCTTGTCCTAACTGGGTGGCGACTGGATCGATCGCCACTGACCTAGATAAGTAACCGATCAAGTAGGGCTGGAGCTGTTGCCATAAAATAGCGGGGTAATCGATCGGCAACTGCACCGCCCCAGTTGCTAGCAAATATTGGAAAGGATTGACCAAATTGGTTTCCACCTGCGACTGGCTGTGGATCGTCAGATGGGCAGTCGGGACTTGCTCAAACCAGGCGGTGGTCACCATATTACCATCTAGCTCAAGGCTGTCATATTGCTGGAGTGGTAGAGGGGTGATGTGCAACGAAAATTGTTGAAGCTGTTGGAAAGAGTCACAGCGAGGCCGGAGCCGGAGACGATGCGCTGCCAGCACCACCGGGCGATCGTACTGGTAATTGATCGTATGAGAAATTTGGTACAAAGACATAGGTGTGAAGAGCTGGTGGTTTCAGCCGCGTAGAGAACTAAGCAACAGATTGGATGTCAAAGAACTTCTGCGAAATACATTCACCCACCTGGTTAATTTGCACTTCTGTCTCATCTAGAAACTCGTGCAAACCGCTCTGCATAATTTCTTCGATCGTCATAAAATCGATCTGCGATCGGAGTTTTCCTAATTTGCGCTCCGCTGGGTTGCCCCACCGACCAGCACTGCCCCCAGTAATTTGAAACAAAGATTTTTCAGCCTGAATTAAGCAGAACTGAATAGAACGGGGAAAATCTCGCTCGAAGATTAAAAATTGAGCGACATCTTGAGGGCTAATCCGATGACGGCTTTTCCGATACATTTCGTAGCCACTGGTGGATTTCAACAGGGCAATCCACTGCAACTCGTCCAAGGTAATACCGATTTGGCCGCTCGTTGGCAATAAAATAAAATATTTAACATCTAAGATGCGCGCCGTTTTATCAGCCCGCTCCAACAGCCGACCTGCTCGGCCAAAGTGCCAGCCCTCATTGTGCGACATGGTGGCACCCATTACCCCGGCAAACAGATGGCTAGCCATTTTGACCTCAGCGAAAAAACGCGGTAATTCCAGCAAATTTTCGGACTGAGCGGCATCTTTCACCATTAAATAAAAAGCATTGACCTGCTCCCACATTTCTGAGGAAATGACCTCCCGGATCGATCGAGCGTTTTCCCGAGCAGCTAGCAAACAAGACAAGATCGAGCTGGGATAGGTGGCATCAAAGGTCAAAAACCTGACGACATTAGCAGCAGTTGCCTGGTCATAACGACTCTGAAATAGTTCTAGATCACCAGTTGTCGTCACGATCGGCTCCCACTGTTGATTAATATCTACCGGGGCATCCAACAATAAATTAAGATTCACATCTACAAAGCGTGCAATATTTTCGGCTCTTTCCACATACCGATTTAACCAATAGATCGAATCTGCGACACGACTAAGCATTAGATAGTTCTCCTGATTGCATGACCCAAGTATCTTTACTGCCCCCACCCTGCGAAGAATTTACGACTAGTGATCCTTTTTTCAGGGCAACGCGGGTCAAACCGCCGGGACTGATGTAAATATCTTGGCCATATAGAATATATGGACGCAGGTCTACATGGCAACCTTCAATGCGATCGTCAAATAGAGTCGGTACCCTAGATAAGCAAAGAGTCGGCTGAGCAATGTAGTTGCGGGGGTGAGCTTTAATTAGCTCTGCGAAACTGGCCTGTTCGGCTGGAGTAGAATGTGGCCCTACCAACATTCCATAACCACCTGATTCGCTAGCAGCCTTGACCACTAGTTTGTCTAAATTAGCCAGGACATGCTGCTGCTGTTTTGGTTCCCAGCATAGGTAAGTAGGCACGTTGGGTAGCAGTTGCTCTTCGTCTAGATAGTACTTAATGATCTGGGGGACGTAGGCATAAATGGCCTTGTCATCAGCGACCCCCGTACCCAAGGCGTTAGCGATCGCCACTCTTCCGGCCTGGTAAACACCCATCAACCCGGGTATTCCCAATAAAGAATCAGACCGGAAGGCCAAAGGATCGATGAAGTTATCATCAATGCGGCGGTACACCACATCGACTTTCTCCAATCCTTTAGTGGTGCGCATTTGCAAATAGCCGTTCGCTACCACTAAGTCGCGACTTTCTACCAGTTGTACCCCCATTTGTTGTGCCAAAAAGGAATGCTCAAAATAGGCTGAGTTGTACATGCCCGGTGTTAGTACCACCACTACCGGATTTTCAATACTATTAGTTGCTAAATGGAGCAAGGTGTGCAGAAGATGACTAGCGAAGTCTTCCACTGGCTGAATTGACCCTTGGTTGAAAATTTGGGGGAAAGTAGACTTCATCACCCGGCGGTTTTCCAGAACGTAAGAAATCCCGGAAGGACAGCGTAAATTGTCTTCAAGAACATACCATTGGCCATCTCGATCGCGGACTAAATCGGTGCCGGTAATGTGGCACCAAATTCCTTGGGGTGGCTGCAATCCCATACAGGGTTTTAAAAATCCGGTAGCAGAATAAATTAATTCGGCGGGAATAATGCCGTCGGTAATAATTTTTTGGTCGCTATAAATATCACTCAAAAACAAATTGAGGGCATGAATCCGCTGCTTTAAGCCTTTTTCTAATACGGCCCATTCTTGAGCAGCAACGATCCGAGGAATAATATCAAAGGGTAAAATCCGCTCAGAGCCTTCTTGATCGCTATACACGTTGAACGTTACACCCATCTTGAACAGCGTACTCTGAGCCATGGCTTGCCGTTGATGCAGCTCTTCGATCGATAGTTGGGCGATCTTGGCAATTAAAGTTGCCGCCGCCGACCGGGGCTGGCCGGGGGCGGCAAAAAGTTCGTCGTAGAAATCACCGGGATGGTATTGGTTTAATGGCACGTTAATGGGAGTGGAAATTATTTTTGTTTCTTACTATTATTGAATAAACTTTTGGGGAGGAGTAAAACTGTATTTTCAGATACCACTGAATAGATTTATGGTGAAAATATCCATAAAATTTTCAAGATTTGTGAGAAATTGAGATGAAGAACCAAGCCATGATAGTATAAAAAGAGTTTGAGATACATGTTGAAGCATTTTGCAATCAGTGAGCCTTTTTGCAGTCAATCTACTACTGCCCCTGGACACAAACTATCGTCCAGACCACTGAATAATCACAGTGAAATGAAGAGTGTACTTTTCAACTCAGCCAGAATTTTCAAGCGTATAGAGTAAGCATAATTGCATCTACTTTTAGATGTTTATTTATAGTGCTTAATGGTGAATTTGTGATGCCTAATATATTCAGAGCTAACTTTGATATTTCCTAATTCACCAGACCCTGTTGTTTCCTAATGTCTGAAGACATTTTTGTCATGAAAAAATCTTTAATTGCATCTCTAGTAATCAGTTCGATCGCTTTAACTGGATTTAGTACAATTCCTAGTTCTTTTGCCCAAAGCACACCATCGAGCACTCCTGCGATGACACCACCTGCTGGTGGCTCGACACCTACACCTGCTAGTGATCCTGCGATGACACCACCTAGTGGCGGTTCTG
>JAYUSR010000246.1:0-30015 GCA_043755575.1 Synechococcales cyanobacterium | reverse complement strand
TACAGCTAAACCCATTGGTAGTTGAGTAGCCAACTGCGCCAATCGCTCCTCCATCGCTTTGATCAGGCCAGGATTTAACAACAAATCGCGCGGCGGATAGCCACAAAGTGATAACTCCGGAGTTAGCATCAGGTCCGCTTGCTGAGATTGAGCCTGTCTAGCCATTGCGAGAATCTGAGCCGCATTACCAGCCAAGTCACCAACGATCGGATTAATTTGAGCTAGTGCAATTTTCATAATAATTCTCAGAGGAAAAATAAATTGAGTTTTGGTTTTACTTAATCCATTACCCAGAAATTGACCCTTATGTAGGGGAGTTTGAGGGGAGGCATCTCCGTCCCCTCAATGGGGGGACTGGGGGTCAGAACCCCCAGATTCAGGTTCTTCCAAACCATAAACATCCGCAGCTCACAACACCGTCCTAAACAAAAACCAAAGGTCGATCGCGCAACGGCTCAAACGCCACCGCATCAAAACGATACAAACTCGCCGGCCGCCCGCTCCCCCGCACCGCCTTCACCCCCGTCTCCACCAAAAAACCCAACTTCAACAACCGATTCCGAAAATTAGAATAGTCCGAGAAATCTGCCCCCAAAATCGTCGTGTACAGCTGGTAAATATCACTGAGCGTAAACGCCTCCGGCAGCACATCAAACGCGATCGGACTATACTCCAACTTATTGCGCAACCGCCGTTCTCCATAAGCCAAAATCTCTCGATGATCAAAGGCCAAATCCGGCAAACTATGCACTGGATACCAAGCAATGCCACCCACCCCAGTGGCAATCAACTCCGCCGCCTCAAACCGCACCAAAGCAAAATAACTCACTGACAAATAACGCACCCCATAGCTCTTGATCGATTCCCTCGGATCCCGCCCTGGCCCGCCAAAACTATAGAGTTGCTCCAAATATAAATTCTTGACCTGAATTTTCTCGGCCAAAATGCGATCAGCTGCCGCCTCTAAAGATTCCCCCCGGCGCACTAGCGTTCCGGGCAAACTCCACTGCCCCAAAAAAGGCTCCTCCCCGCGCATCACCAGCAACACCAACAATCGATTTTGAGTAGTATCCACCGAGAAAATGACATTATCGACCCCCACCTTAAAGTCGGCCAGAGCCTCGGCATCTTCAGATTTTTTTGAGCTTCGTTCCGCAACCATAAGGCAATCAATTTTTCTTAGTTTTCAAATGATAGAGATCTAGTCGATCGATATAGGCAGCCACCGCTGGTGTTAAACCATCACGATCGTGATGCTGGCGAATAGCTGTCGAAGAGACCGGCGGGGTATTTAAATCAGTCACCAACTGCATCCGTCCCCCTAACTCAGTCAAACGGCGCAATGATTCTGGCTGAATTGACCAACCGGGACGGGGCACTACCAATAATTCCACTTGCCGAATTAGTTCAATGCCACCTTGCCAGCGATCGATCTGACTCACCAAATCGCCCCCAATCACCAAGCTGAATTCAGCTGTTGGCCACAGCTGCTGGGCAAAATTTAGCGTTTTGTAGGTGTAGCGGTGGCTGAGTTCTTGATAGACTCGCACTTGGGAATGGTTCAAATCGGCTACCAATAATTCCAGCATCCTGGCGCGCTGTCCTAAAGTAGCCTCATGCACTTTGTCAGGGTTGTCCGCTGCCCACACCGCCACGACGGGGAAACTTTCGCTTAACCAATGCATGATTTTTTGGTGAGCCAGAGTTGGTGGATCGGCACTAGTGCCGAATAAGGCTATTTTCATCATTTCAGTTCCTGCATGACAGCGGCCAATTCTGGCCTGATTTTTGCGGTCACATCCAGCGGTCGATCGATATCCCGCACCTCAGCTGGCAAACTGGCTACATTTTGTTGAGTTCGATCGCGGATTTGCGTCAGACTTTCGGATGAGATCATCTGCTGGCCATTGGCCATGACCAACTCCAATAACCCCGGTTGCTGAGGATCAGTTAAACCCAAGCTGTCACTTTGCCACTGACCCTGGCTCAACTGGCGATAAATTTGCTTTTTACCGGGATAGGTTTGCTTGCCCGTGGCTTTTTTCATGGTCAGATGACCATCAATTTCCACTAATTTATAGACCCCATTGACTGGTTGACCGGTGACGAGTTTTGTTCCTAGTCCATAACCGTCGATTTTAGCCCCAGCCGATCGCAGTTTAGCAATTTCCCATTCATCTAAATCGCCACTGGCAAAGATTTCAGTATCCGGTAAAAGCTGTTTGATCAACTGCGATAGAGCCACCAAATCACCAGAATCCAAGCGGATACCAGGGACTTTCATCTCACCAGCATTAACTTTGGCGGCCAGTTGCTGGACAGCAGCAATTGGGTCGAAGGTATCAATTAACAAGGGTGACTGGGGAAAATACTTCTGAAAAGCAGTAAATGCCTGTTGCTCGCTGCCACTTGTGGCGGCGATCGCCATCACCAATGAATGCGCCATCGTGCCACTAGGCTTTATCCCTAACTGGAGAGCGGCCAACACATTAGAAGTCGTATCCAAACCCGCTGCAATCGATGCGCGGGCAGCCCATAATGCCGCCTGGGGGCTAAAAGCTCGCCTAGTGCCAAATTCTAAGAGCGTCGCCTCGGCTCCGGCGACATCCCGCAGCCGAGCAGCTCGCGTCGCAATCAGGGTCTGATAGTTAATTGTATTGAGTAAAAAAGTCTCCACCAGCTGCGCCTGCCAGAGCGGTGCTTCCACCCGTAGGATTGGTTCATAGGCAAAAATGGCGGTGCCTTCGGGTACTGCCCACACATCCCCGGTGAACTTCGCTGCCGCCAATAGTTGCCAGAAGGTGGTTGGAGCGTGTTTAAAAACGTCTAACTGCTGCAAAGCGCTGATTTGGGCAGTCGTAAACTGTAAATTTTGTAAATATTCCAGAGCTTGAGTTAGCCCCATGGCAATTAAATAACCAAAGGATTTTGGTAGTTTTCTCACAAATAGCTCAAAACTGGCTGGCCTTTGATCGAGCTGCTCACCCACATAGCAAGCGGTCATGGTGAGCTGATAAAGGTCGGTCAACAAGCTGTAGTCAGATATCTGTGGCAATGTCATCAATGCTAAAGGTGCCACTGGTTGGTGGGTAATCGTCATAAACAGCTCTTAAAACTTTTTCTTTATTATGGTGTTATTTACCATAAATAGTCAAGTGCTTTTTGTGAAAATACTGCTTACTAATATATTAAAGTGTTACAAAGAAAATACACCTCATCAGGCATTTCTCTACTAGAATGCGGTATCAGAAATTGCTAACCCCAGAAAATAATGGTTTTTGTCCTCAATTCCGACAATATTTTTGATTACTTGGATCGGGCACAGCTGGGAATATCCGATCGATCAACAGCTACCGTAAGATTGATTAGCGCTAAAAACTTTAACCTGCTGGTGCAATCACCCGGAGCCGATCCCCTGCTGGTCAAGCAAGAAACAATTAGTGCTGACGGTCAGCAAGCGGGGGAGCTATTTACAGAATGGAAGCTGCAACAGCTCATTCCCCAAATTCCAGAACTTAGATCGATCGCCAGCTTTATGCCCAAAATTTTGCACTGTGACCCGGAGAACTCGATTGTGATTAATCGGTTCTTTGAGCAGTACCAAGACCTGGCCGATTATTACAGCCACCAAGCAATATTCCCTGCCGAGCTTGCGACCATTCTGGGTCAGCGCTTGGGGTTGGTTCATCAGTTGTCGTTTGCTCGATCAAACTATCAGCAGCAGATCGAAACAGCCATCGGTGAACGAAAGTTAATGGCACATCGCATCGTGCAGCGCTTAGCACGCCTATCGCCTGGTTTGCTGGGTATTATGCCGATCGAATGTCTCCAGTTTTTTAAGCTCTACCAGCAATATCCCAGTCTCGGGGCGGCGATGCAGCAGCTGGCGGAGAGTAGTGTGGCTTGTTGCCTGGTGCACAACGATCTGAAGCTGAACAATGTGTTGGTGTGGCCAGAGTCCAGCGATGCCAAAATTCGGTTAATTGATTGGGAACGAGCTGCCTGGGGCGATCCCGCCGGAGATTTGGGGATGCTAATTGCTAGCTATTTAGAGCTGTGGCTAGAAAGTATGGTGGTGAGCAATGAACTGAGTATTTCCGAATCTTTGCAACTGGCTACTGTGCCGTTGGAGCTACTGCAACCGTCATTACTGGCGCTCATGGTTAGCTACCTGCATACCTTTCCCCAAATTATTGATGCTCAACCGCAATATTTGCAACGAGTACTGCAATGTACGGGGATGTCGTTAATTTATCGGATTGAAGCAATTATGGAATTCGATCGATACTTTGGTAACCAAGGAATAATTATGCTGCAAGTTGCCAAGCAGCTATTATGCAACCCGGCTGATTTTATGAATACTGTATTTGGTGAAAATGCCCAGGAGTTATTGTAATAATGCCAGATGTCGCCACTACTTTCATCCAAATGGCTGATACTATTTTCCAAGAAATAGCTGATGTAATTACTATCGATTCAAAATTAACTATTCATCACCCTAGCTATCCCGCATGGTCAATGCCCGAGCTGGTAAGTAATAGACTGCAAGATAGCCCCAGAGAAATTCAGGCTAAATTTTTATGTACTCAGCTCCAAGCCTATCTCCATGACATCTATTTCAGTCGCTCCCTACTGCCCTTAGCAGCTTCAACTAGTGCGGCAACTTCGCCCCTGGTTATTAACAACAGTACGATCAAGGGCATTGATACCGCGTTCTATGCTCAGATCGATCAAGCGAATTGTAGCCAAGGTTATTACGATCCAGACTGGATTATGGAGGGTGAGGAAGATGATGGCATGGTGGCGGTAGTCAAAGCAGGTCTACGTTTGCATGTGTGGCCACCTTATATCTATCCGGATTATCAAACTCTGGCCGGGGGTGATCGAGCCGCGATCATTATGCCCAAAAATCTACTAACGATCGATCGATATATCGCGGTTAGTAATTATGGTCGAGTGCGGCAGCAACCCATCATTCATCTTTACTTTAGTTGTCCGCCAGATCCAGCGATCGCGGTTATTAATCAAGTTACTACTGCTTTAAACTCTCTGGAACTACCTTTTGAACTGCAAGTGCAGCTAGCACCCAGTAAATATCAGCAGACCGATTCTTTGATTCTTCAGCTGGCTGTCGCCGACTACCCCACCGCCCAACCAGCCCTGAGCAAAATCCATGGCCAATATCGATCGCAATTTTACGATCAAACTCCCAGCCTCACTCAACCAGTTGCCACTGGGGTTGGTCTGTCTACAGCCACCACTGACCAATGTGGAGTCTCGCAATTATGGCAATTAGTTGCTCAGGCGCTAGCCGCATCTTGGCTGCTCCAAACTGTCGATACGAAGACGAAGATCGATCGAATCTGGCAGGCATTGGAGCAAGCAAATATTGGTTCCTCGGTGGCGATTGCTAACGGACAGCGACAGCTCACGTCAAATTTGGATAGTTATCAGTCGTGGTAATGGCAGTTTTTTCATGCAAATGGCTGATATTACTTTCAGATAAATAGCTGATGAAAATAAAATTTGTTTAATGTAGCAGCTTTTGGAAGACAACAATAGCCATCGTCAAATTTAGATAATTATAGTTGTGACAACGGCAATTTTGTATAACATATGATTATACTGGCTGCACAATACCTAGACACTTCATGTAAATTAAAAAAGTCTCAGACATTTAATGAGCAAGGCTTGCAGCTATTAGTTGCTAACTGAATAAAATGAAATATTGACCATCCACTTTACAAATATAGTGATGTGACATTAAGCTATCAAACATAGCAACTAATTACTTTTTCATAAGAAATTAGTTCTCTTTACGAGTTAACGCATTTACTGGAGTTTTAATATGTCTAGAATTCAACTTACCAATCTTCCCTCTGCTGGCAGCGCCCTATTTCAAGGCAGCGAAAGTTTTCTAACTGAACTACAATCCACTGAAGCTCATGCTGTTTATGGCGGCAAAGGCCACAGTAAAGGCTGCGGCAGCGGAAAAGGCCATGGCGGTAGCAAAAAAGGCAGCAAAAAAGGTAGTAAAGGCCATGGCGGTAGCTATGGTGGTGGCGGATATTGCCCACCTATATATTGCCCACCTGTACCTGCACCATGTCACTAATAGCTAGCATCAGATTTAAGGGAATTTAAACCTTACTTTGTCTATCTAACGATTGTAGCTTCATTGCAAAATGCTTTGAAGCAAAGCCAAGAAGTAAACCTATCTGATCTTTTGGATAGGTTTACTTTTTCATTGCCAATTATTTATGAAGTATGATTCTCACTGAAATCAGCAGGAATACTGATTAGTATTTGTAGTTAAAGAATTCAGGGATCACAGACCATAACTAAAATCCAGGTGCTCTCGCTGTTGCTCAATCTGCTGTTGTAGCCAGCCTTGAAACAGATCCCACATAATTTGTTCACGGATAGACGAGCTTAATTGTGGTGGCACAATTTCTGTGACCAAAATTAAGTGACTATTTTTAGCGACCCTGATCGGCGGTAGCAATTGGGGCGGTTGAGCCGCAAATACCACTGCCGAAATTTCCGGTGGCATCTGGCGACGTTTTACCAAGCCCCGATAGCCCCCTTTTTGCTGTTGCACACCTGTCAAATAGTCATGAGCCACTTCTCCAAAGCTCATATCGCCTTCTTGAATAGCATAAAACAGCTCGATCGCCAGATTGTAATCATTGACCACTACCTCTGAAATTATGGCTCCCCCATAATCCAAAATATGCTGGTGAAAAAATGGCTCAACTTTGTCAGCAAACATTTGCTGGGCAACTCTGTGGGTTAGGAGATTAGTGATCACTAGCTGCTCAAAATCATCCATTGAAAGTGTTCGATCGGTTAACCATTTTTCAGTAGCAGCAATCGTATCTAACTTATTAGCCTCTCGGAACTGATCAGCCCCAACTTGTAATTCGGCATCAGTAATCTCAATCCCTAAACGCTGGGCATGGTCTTCTAAAATTCTCTGTTGAAGAATGCCAGTAATCAGCTCCGGAACCTTACCAGTAATTTTGATTTGATGCAGTAAGTCGAGACTAGTGATTTTGATAATAGGCATGAGGCTGAATTCAACAAGTATTGAGGCGACATTAATAGCATCAATTAGCTAGACTTTAGTTTCGTAAAAGGTGCCGTAATCAAATCGATAATCCGGCGTTTGCGAATAATGATTTCGGCCATGGCCGGTTGCCCCGACTTAAAGGGTAGACAATCACCCCGGTATTTAATGCACGACTGTGCCAAGGCCACCCGCACTTCGTAGTTAACCACATTCCCCGATGGTGAAGCAACCAACTTAGAATTAGGTGAAATCCAAATCAGCTTGCCATTGACAATCCCATAGCTCTCAAAAGGGAATTCCTCAAACTTCAGCTTCACATTTTTGTTAGTAGTTGTACGCAACGATTCACTTTGGGAGGCCGGAATATCACCTTTGAAAATCAAGTCCATTGCTTGGTTAGTTTGAGGTGCAATTTCGGCAATTAGTTGCTTCGGCTGCACTACCGAACCCTCTCGGGTGATCGGCAGCTCAAAAATTCGGCCATCTACATCAGCCCGAATTATATATTTGGCCAGCTGCCGGTTGAGAGTTGTGCTCAGATTTTTCGATTGCTCGATGTCGGTACGTAGCATCGTCACTTGGGATTGGACTTCTTTGAGCTGCTGTTCGCTTTTGCCCACAGCTAATTTACCGCCCTGTACCAAGCTTTGCAGACTCCGTTGTTGTTCGACTAACCGTAATTGGGCTTGGGTAATATCCGATTTTAGCTGACCGACTGTCCGCTGATAAGTACCCTGTTGCTCGGTTAAGCGGAGCTTAGACTGCTGAACATCGGCTTGCACTTGCTGAACTAACTTACTGTAACTATCTTGTTGCTCGCGGTAGCGGAGCTTGGCTTGCTGCAAGTTAGCCTCGGCTTGCAGCTTAGACTGATTGCGCTCTTTGGCCAGGCTCTCGACTTCCCGGCTTTTTACCTCCGGAATCGCCCCAGATTTATAAAGCTGATTAAAACGACGAGCTTCGGCTTGGGCATCACGCAGCCGATTAACTGCTACCTGATAGGCCGCAGTACTATCCATAATCGTTCGCTTGGCTTGGTTAATTTGGGTAATCTTTTCCTGCTTTTGCAAGTTGAGTCCACCCCGGCGATCTTGAACGGTTTGTTCCGCTTGGTTGAGTTGGGCTTTTTTCTCACCATCTTGAGTGTTATAGCTATTTCTCAGATTAGTAAGATTTTGTTCAGCTTGAGCAATTTGGGCTTGTTTTTCGAGAAGTTGGGCTTGGTTTTGTTGCTGCTGAGTACTGATGGCGATCGATAGCTGGTTGTTCATCAGCAGGAGCTGATTCAAGCGCTGCTGCTGGCCTTCTAGCTTGACCTGATTTTGCTGCACCTGATCCCGAATATTTTTGGTATCTAGCTCCATCAGCACCTGGCCTTTTTTGACAGCATCCCCTTGTTTTACTAGCACCTTTGTCACGGTTACACTACCATCCACATCGGCCTCCCGCTTAATCGTATCCCCAATCACTTCTAATCTTCCTTTGGCGGTACCAATTTCATCCATCTGAAAAAAACTCGCCCATGGAATAAAAACTCCCACAAACGCTAGCAGAAAATAGAATAGGCCTCTTGTCCAAGGCAACGGCACCCCATCAATAACTTCTTTGGCCGCAGTTGACCAATCAGTCAACTGCGTCAGGCCAGTTGGAACTAAACCAAAGCTAGTTTCAGAATTGAACACAGCCAAATCTTGGGAAGGAGTCGGTGCTAAATCCTGGGAAGAAGTTGGTACTAAATCCTCACTGGGATGCGCTTCGACTGGAATAATTAACTCGCTGGCGGTAGGCTCTTGAAATGCTAAGGTGTCAGAACCAACTAAAGCTTTCTCTAACAAACCTGGGCCAAATTGAGTATAACCAAGTTGTACCGATCGAATGATTTCGACAATAGTGGAGTTGATGTTGTGTTTGGTAACATAGCCGTTCACCCCACTTTGTAAAGATTTTTGGACATATTCGGTATCATCGTAACTGCTAACAATAATTACTTTGGTATCTGGAAAGTCATGATGAATTAACTTAGATACTTCCAGTCCATTCAAACCAGGCATTTCAATATCCAACAGCACAATATCTGGCAAAAATATTTGTACCTGCTCCAGAGCACTAAAGCCGTCCGATGCGGTGCCAATTACCCGAAAATCTGGTTGTTGAGTTAAAATTGCTTGCAGATTTGTCCTTACCATTACTTGGTCATCTACAATCAGAATTTCAATCATAGTTATTCACCAATAATTGTCATTTGTTGTTCATTCAGGTGAAAATATTGACCCCGCCTGGCCATTAGCTCTCGATGATTACCGCTTTCAATCAAAATCCCTTGGTCTAAGACCAAAATCAAGTCAGCATTGCGTACTGTCGATAACCGATGGGCAATAATTAGAGTACTGCGTCCTTGGCAGATGTTTTCTAAGTTTTTCTGAATAATTCGCTCCGATTCGGTATCTAAACTGCTGGTCGCTTCATCGAAAACCAGCAACCTAGGATTGCCCAGTAAGGCCCTGGCAATCGCTAACCGTTGTCGCTGTCCACCCGATAACATACCGCCGCCTTCCCCAATTTGAGTTTCATAGCCCATCGGCATCTTCCGAATAAATTCGTCGGCACCAGCTAGTAGCGCCGCCTGTTTCACTTCTTTGAGACTGGCACGGGCGTGGCCCAGGGAAATATTGTCCAGGATGCTACCGCTGAACAGAAAAGTGTTTTGATCAACCACGCCAATTTGCGCTCGGAGAGAATGAAGAGCAATATTAGATAGTTCTTTGCCGTCGATTAAAATTTTACCAGTAGTAGGCGAATAGAGTCCTAGCAACAGTTTAGAGATGGTGGTCTTGCCAGAACCACTGCGTCCCACCAGCGCCACCGTCTGGCCAGGTTTAATCTCAAAGCTGAGATTTTCTAAAGTATTATTTTCGGTGTGCGGATTGTAGCGAAAAGTTACTCGATCGAACACCACCTGACCGCGCAATTTACCAATTCGCTGGCGATTATCGCTGTGAAGATTTTCTTCCGGGGGAGACTCAATCACATCACAAATCCGTTCGATCGCGATCGTCACTTCCTGAAATTGATTCCACAAACCCGCCAACCGCTTGAAAGGACTAATGACATTAGCAGAGAGCATATTAAAAGCAAACATCTGACCAATACTAAACTCACCACTGATTACTAGAGTCGCCCCTAACCACAGTAACGCTACACCGCTGAAGGACTCTAATGCCGAACTAGCCGCTTGCAGCTTAATGCCAAACATCTTGCTGCGATATTGCTGCTTCACTTCTTGGTTCAGTAGCTCTTCCCACCGCCAGCGCACACTTTTTTCTACCGACATGGATTTGACAGTGCGTACTCCGGTCAGGGCTTCAATCAAATAGCTGTTTTCTTCGGCAGTGGCCGTAAATACTTCGCGCGAGATTTTTTTCAGGAAAGGGGTGGCGGCCACATTCAAAATCAAGAAGGACGGAATCGTCACCAGTACCAAGAGTGCCAATTTCCAGCTATAGACAAACATCAGTGAGACATAGACAAACACCGACATGATATCCAAAATCAGGCCCAAGGTTTCACCAGTAATAAAACTGCGAATCTTGTGATTTTCTTGCATCCGCGAGGTGATATCACCCACCTGCCTGGTGTCAAAATAATTGAGGGGCAGACTAAAAGCATGACGGATAAAGCCAACAATCATGGCTGTATCGATGCGGATGGCCGTAATATAAATCAGGTATTGGCGGAGACCTCCCATCATGATTTGAAAGATCGCCATGATAAGTAGTCCGATCGAGAAAGTCGTGAGGCTATCAGCAGATTTATGAATGATCGCTCGATCTAAGATGAGCTGGGTAAAAATTGGGGAAATTAAACCAAAAAGTTGTAGGACAATCGAAGCAACAAAAATCTCACCAATCACCACTCGGTGGGGTTTAACTAGTTCTAGCAACTGCCAAAAAGTATCAGATTCCTCCTCCGTATTTTTCGAGAGCGCTACCGTTGGTTCTAGCAGTAGGCAATAGCCCGTCCAATCTTTAATAAATTCTGCCGCCGTCAACCGCCTTTGGCCCACTGCCGGGTCGCCGACAATCACGCCTTTCTTATTGATTTCATAGACCACTAAGTAATGGTTGCCACGCCAGTGAGCGATCGCTGGCAGTTTTTGCTGAGACAATTGATCGAGACTGGCTTTAACTGGCCGACTATTAAAGCCCAAGCTCTCTGCCGCCGTAGCCAAAGTTTTCAGGGACGAGCCATCACGACTGATTACGGCCATGTCCCGCACCCGGTTGATTTTAAAAACCTTGCCCCAATAACGACCAATCATCACAATACAAGCCGCTCCACAGTCTGCCGCACTCTGCTGAGCATAGAAGGGGTAGCTGGCCATGGTGCGCTGCCACCACTGCCCCAGTTGTTGCACTGGTGAAGGAAAATAGATTTGGGATGTCTTTAGTCGGGAATCTTGATGATTACCTCTGGTATTGGTGAAACTACCCAGCGTCATTGGCATCACGAATCGATCGGCTGTTACCGGCGGAGTGCTAATCTGTGAAATGTTGGTGACCGAGGCGATTTCTACCGGCTGAAGTGGACTTTGGGCTTGAGCCAGCAGATGAGACTGGATGTTGGGCAACTTCTGCCACAGCGTTTGCAGGGTCTCGGCAGTTAGCCGCGCGACGACCGCCGGAGCTTGTCCCTTGACCAGCGCTGCTCTGGCCATATAAACCAAACTGTCATTAGCAAAAAGAGTGCTAGATCCAAAAGTATTATTTGCTTTGATGACAGCTAGTTTTTCACCAGTTTCGCTAAAGAGACGGATTTTGCCAACTAAGACTAGATATAGACCAGCCGGACTATTCTGAGAATGCCAAAACACTTGACCTGGTTCTACTCTAACCAACTCTACTCGCTGATTCAGCCACTCCCAGTCGGGAGGAGCCAAGTATTCACCAAGCACGGCTTGCCATTGTTCAGCCGAAATAGTGGAAGAATTAACCATTTGATTTTGCCGTTGTAGCTAGTGAGCAGTTTACCGTACTAAAACTACTGATCCACTAGGTAATATGGCTTAACCGCAGCTAGACATAGTTCACCAGCATGGCTCATAATTATTTCCATTAATTTGCGAGTAGCGTGTGTTTTATGTGGCGATCGATCTTGATCCGAAAAAAATATTGGCAATTTGCAGTGGTGATGTTGTTAGCAACCGCTTGCGCGATTAGTACCGTCACTTGGTGGCCGCAGGTCACAGTGGCTCAAACCCAGCCCAGTTTTTGTCCGAAGGGTATGGGACTGCGGCCAAGATCAGTAGCAGCCGCCGCCAACCTACCGACAGTAGAGGTAACAAAAGAACTAGGTATCGCCAGAACAGGTCCCCATGATGATTGCGAACGGGTGACACCTTTGCCGCGCGGTACCCGTGCCCGGGTCACTAGCCGCGCGACTGGACCCGATCGCTATAAAAAAATTGTGCCCTGGTCACAGTTGGATTATGGAGCCTGGATTGAGTCTTCGGAGCTGAAGGCCATCTCCGGCTCGGTACCTATTCAGTCGCGCTTAGAGGCAGTCAGCACCCAGGTCTTACCCGAAACCACCGAAATTTCTTTTCCGTTGTCTAGCCCCACTCCGATCGAGATTCAGCAAGGCGATCGATCTCTTAGCCTAACCTTTCACAACACGGCAGCAGCCATTAAACAGTTGACTGATGCTGGTAAGCAGCAAAACTGGAAAGCTAGCCAAAATGTGGCCTTCAGCAATCCGGTAGTGGCTCAAGCCAGTTGGCGGCAAATTGCCCCTAACAAGGTCAAGTTCGACTTCCAACTCAAACCCCGCCAACAATGGGGCTATCAGACCCGCTATGCCGGTAACAACCTGGTCTTGTCCTTGCGTCAGCCGCCCAAACTAGCTGGAAATATTCCCCAACCGCTCAAAGGAATTAAAGTCCTAGTCGATCCTGGCCATGGTGCCGTAGATTCCGGCGCGGTTGGTAGCGCCTATGGCAAAACTTACCAAGAAAAAATCCTGAACATCAGCTTTTCACAAATACTTCAGAAAGAACTGCAAAGTAGAGGGGCGATCATCACCATGACCCGAACCACGGACGTGAATCCATCCCTAGACGATCGACATAATATGATCAATCGCACTAGTCCAGCGGTGTCAATTTCTATTCACCATGATGCTTCCACCCCTGGTCGCTCTCGCGGTGCTTCCATTTATTGGTATCAGCCCCAGTCCAAAAACTTAGCAGCCTCACTTTTGAATACTTTCAACAAAAAAGGAAATCGTCCAATTCTGAATAACAACGGCGTGATCCAAAAAAGTTTTGCCGTAGTACGTCCTAGTGGCGCACCGGCAGTGCTCCTAGAAGTGGGTTTTATGACCGACTCCCAAGAAGTTACCGAATTATCGAAACCAGCTACTCAACAGCGGCTGGCTAAAGTGTTAGCCGATGGCATTACCCAGTGGGTAGTGAGTCAGGCCGCTGCCTAGAAAATTCAACAATCTAGATAATCCACTCCGAAGTCCGATCGCCCAGATCCAAGGGAATACTAATTGCCTTGCCTAGTCTGGGCTTTTCTTTGGTTATTGCGATGAAATCTATGACTTGTTGCGCGCCACCCATAGCATTGAGATGAGCGGCGATCGAATCCAAATGCGCCAAATATTCTTCTTCGGAGAGCGGGAAAGAAACCTGCTCTAAATATCGCCACATTACTTGCAAATAGACTCTACTAGTCAGCTTGCGGAGCTGGACATCATAGGAATATGTCCATTTTCCGATAATTAGTTGTCTGAGGTCTGCTCCAGTCAAGTGCTTTCATCCATATGCGATTCGGGCAAAATGCGATTTTCGCCGCTGCAAAAAAATGGCATAATAGTTCGATATCCTAGCTATTAGCTTTATACATAATATACATTCAACCAAAATCTAAGTTATGGCTCAACTTTCTGCTGGCTCCAACGACGCACCAGATCTTGGTCGCCGCCAATTTATGAATCTATTAACGTGGGGAACTGTGACCGGTACGGTTCTGGGCGGAGCCTACCCCTTTGTTAGCTATTTTATTCCTCCATCTAGTGGTGCTGCCGGTGGCGGCGCTACGGCCAGAGATGCTAGCGGCAATGATGTCTTAGTGAGTCAGTTTATCGCTGGCAAACAAAAAGGCGATCGAGCTTTAACCCAAGGTCTCAAAGGCGACCCTACCTACCTAGTCGTGGGCGAAGGCACCGTTTTAGACTATGGCATCAACGCCATCTGTACTCACCTAGGCTGTGTCGTACCTTGGAACGGTGCTGAAAATAAATTCATGTGTCCTTGTCACGGTTCTCAATATGATGCGGCTGGCAAGATGGTGCGCGGACCAGCACCAAAATCTTTGCCGTTGGCTCATGCTGCCGTAGTAGATGACAAAGTTTCCTTTACGCCCTGGACTGAAACTGACTTCCGTTCTGGTGAACCAGCTTGGTGGGCTTAACTCGCCATCATTACAACCTATTTTCTCGGAATCACCTAATATTTAAAATAATGAATCTAGTTTCTTTTTCCCGGCTGATTGCTAGATCTGCACTAGTTTTCTTAGCCAGTATCAGCTTTTTGCTGTTTGCACCGCAGCCAGCAGAAGCATATCCTTTTTGGGCGCAGCAAACCTACCCCGAAAGCCCTCGGGAGGCTACCGGTCGGATTGTTTGTGCCAACTGCCATTTGGCGGCTAAGCCCACTCAAATAGAAGTACCCCAATCGGTACTACCAGACACTGTTTTTGAAGCGGTAGTTAAGCTTCCCTATGATAGAAGCATCCAGCAAGTTACTGCTGATGGCAGTAAAGGCCCCTTAAATGTGGGTGCGGTACTGATGTTACCAGAAGGCTTCAAAATTGCTCCTGACGACCGGATTCCACCAGAGATGAAGGAGAAAATCCAAGGTCTGTCCTATCAGCCCTACGGTGAAGGCAAAGATAACACCGTCATTATTGGCCCATTACCTGGTGATCAGTACGAAGAAATCATCTTCCCAGTACTGTCTCCCAATCCTAAAACTGATAAAGGTATTTACTTTGGTAAGTACCCTATTCACGTTGGTGGCAACCGTGGCCGTGGTCAGGTCTACCCGACTGGTGAGAAAAGCAATAACACGGCTTATGCTGCTTCCGTGGCTGGTAGCGTCACTGAAATTACAGCTGGTGAAGCTGGTGCTTCCACTATTACGATTCAACCCACTAGCGGTGCAGCTGTGGTCGAAAAGATTCCAGCTGGTCCGACTATCCTAGTCGCAGCTGGTGACACCGTAACTGTTGGTCAAGCTCTCACCAATAACCCCAATGTCGGTGGTTTTGGCCAGCGCGATGCTGAAATTGTATTGCAAAACCCTAACCGAGTTTACGGTTTGGTGGCTTTTTTGACCATGATTATGCTTTCTCAAATCCTCTTGGTGCTGAAGAAAAAGCAAGTTGAAAGAGTTCAGTCCGCAGAATTAGAGTTTTAGATTACTCTTCTTAAAACCAATTGCAGGGGTACCAAATTGGTATCCCTTTTTTGGATCGATCGACGGGTCACTTGAAAAAGTTTGCGCCAGCGCTATTGACAGCCCTACTCTCAATGCTATAATCTCTCTCCATTAGATAAATACACTTAAAATACTCCAATTATTATTAGCTCCTCAAGATCAATTCAGTATTCCTTCGGAGTGCAAATATCTAGTCTTGGTATTAGATTAAATTATCTATCGCTAGCTGCCTGTCACTAAATTCCGTAAATTAACGGATTACTCTTGATTTACTATTCCAAGTCGATCGATAGTATTGGTAATCGGCGGAGTTAATATCTCAACATAATAATATTTTTTCATAGGAGGTGCAGCCGATGATGGCTTCCCCGCACTTAAACAAACTAATCCGATTTTTGACAGAAGATTTATTACTGTCTACTGCCTCCATGAATATGGCTCTGAAGCAGATTGAAAGTAACCCTGGTCCATTACCAATGGTTCTATGGCAGTATGGTTTAGTGACGATCGATCAGCTTAATCAAATTTATGACTGGCTAGATCTAGAAAAAGCATCCTAGCTAAAAACTTGTCGGTTCGGTTCTACCCATTAACTAACTTCGGTTCTACACAATGACTAGCTGGATCATTACCTGTTAGATTTTTACTATGTATTAAGTTAGCGTTTTTATAAAACAAACCGTCGCAATCCAGAAGTAGGGAATAAATCTATGGACAACATTACTAACCACCTATCGGAGTTCTTTGAGGGTGATGGACAGCTCGCCACTGAAGAAAATCTGTGGGACTATATTCAGTCCATGAGTCCAGAAACAATGCGTCAGTTGTCTCAGCCCGTTTCGTCCGAGATATTACAGGTGATGGAGCGTAATATCATTGGGATGTTAGGTAGCTTACCATCGGGCCAGTTTGATATGGTCGTAACTACCAGTCGGGAAAACCTCAGCCGCTTGGTGGCCTCCGCCATGATTAATGGCTACTTTCTGCGCAATGCTGAACAGCGCTTGGCCTTAGAACAATTCATGGATGTTGCCGATGAGGACGAAATCTAGGTGATAGTTCAGCCATTCACTCACAAGCTAGTTGGGGTTGGCATTATTTGGGATGCTGACCGGCTGTTGATCGATCGAAGACGACCAACTGGCTTGTTGGGAGGCTTATGGGAATTTCCGGGGGGCAAGCTCGAACCAGGTGAATCCATTCCAGAATGTATTGCCCGCGAGATTCAAGAAGAATTAGCTTTACAGGTGACGGTGGGCGCAGAACTAATCACCATCAAGCATACCTACAGCGAATTTGACGTAACTCTGGTAGTCCACCACTGTCAATATTTAGGTGGTGAACCACAGCCGCTCTCTTGCGACGAGATTCGCTGGGTAAAAGTAGCTGAGCTAGGTAATTATCAATTTCCAGCCGCTAATGCTGAGATTGTGGCAGCCTTGGTAGCTTTGAAGAAATTAGATCTCACTTACTGAAAAGCGGCAATATGAATTATTGGTACGAAAGCTTAGCAGTAGCCCAGCGCATCTTAATTGAACTGGTGCGGCGACGGCGCAGCCTAATCTTGTGGGCGATATTTCCGTTGTCCTTATTAAGTATTAATAGTCTGGTGGTGGCGGAGCAAGGAAATATTTCAATTAGCCAAGCTTTAAGCCTCATTGCCCCTTCGGCTCTCATTGGTTCCGCTTTGTTTTTCAGCTGTCTGGGTGGCACCGTAGCTACCATTGTGGCCGAAAGAGAACATCTGACTCTAAAGCGACTATTTCTATCACCCTTGAGTGGTCTATCTTACTTTCTAGGTATTTTTATTGCCCATAGCTGCATTGGGCTGGGTCAAACACTATTGGTTTATACCAGTGCGATGCTCTGGGGTGCTAAGTTTCAGGGGAATTTTTTATTAGTCTTAGCAATCATTTTATTAAGCATCGTTTCCTATGTGGGGATGGGTTTTATCTTGAGCACCCAATTAGCTAAACGGACTGAAGATGTTAATTCTGTCGTTGCTGCTTTTGGGATTCCGCTGTTGATTTTGGGTGGAGCATTTTTCCCCACTTCTTTCTTTCCCAAATTACTCTTGCAACTAGCCGAATTTAATCCCGTCTATCATATGAATGAGGCTTTAGTTGGTGTTTCCAATAATGGCGATTCTCTACCGAAGATCGGCAGGCATTTTAGCTTTTTGTGTACTTTTGCGGCGATGACCTTGGGAGTGGCCTGGCTCTCTTACAATCGCATGTTAAAAAGCGAAAAAAGATTGTAGTCTGGAATTTTAGTATTCCTCAGTGATATCAAAGCTAATTTAGCGTCGTCTTTTACTTATGCTCCAAATCAGTGATCTATGCAAAAAATACGGCGCGAGACAGGTCTTAAATAACCTAAATCTCCATGTCACTGCGGGCGAAGTGTACGGACTATTAGGACCCAACGGGTCTGGCAAAACA
Organism: Synechococcales cyanobacterium; assembly: GCA_043755575.1. Lineage (GTDB taxonomy): Bacteria > Cyanobacteriota > Cyanobacteriia > Cyanobacteriales > Chamaesiphonaceae > JAAFHZ01. The sequence continues at coordinate 12,002 of JAYUSR010000246.1, read as the reverse complement.
ACGACTATCAATATTCTGTGCAATTTACTATCGTCAGATAGTGGTCAAGTCAAGATTGCTGGCGAAGTGTTATCAGCAGCAACCAAACGCTGCATTGGAGTAGTACCTCAAGATAACTTGGTCTACCGTAATTTAAGCTGCGCAGAAAATTTAAACTTTTTCGGCCAAATTTACGGCTTGCGTCGCCGTGAACGGAAGCAGCGCATTCAGGAATGTTTAGTGGCTGTTAACCTGATCGATCGCACTCATTCTTTAGCCGAAACTTTGAGTGGCGGGATGCAACGGCGGTTGAATATTGCTATTTCCTTGATGCATCACCCCAAGTTGATTATTTTAGATGAACCCACCACTGGCCTGGATGTGGAAGCTCGTTATGAGATTTGGGAGCTAATCAGGACTCTGCAACAGCAAGGAATCACTATTCTGTTGACAACGCACCTTCTAGAAGAAGCGGAACGTCTTTGTCAACGAATTGGTATTCTCAAGCATGGACGGATTATTGCGGAGGGGACGATCGCTCAGCTGCGTGCCGAAATGCCCGCTAAGGAAATTGTCATGGTACATACTCCCCAGGAAGAACAAGCTATTCATATTGCCAGCAAGCATGGCTTTGCCCATCGCTTGTATGGCAATGAGCTAGCCTTTTGGTTGCCAGCCCATCTAGAATTAAAAGAAATCCTAGAACTATTTGCTGGTATTGAGTTGGATTCCATTAGCCGTCAACCGGTACGTCTAGAACATATCTATTTAGAACTCACTAATCAGTGCCAGTCCTGATTAGTCTTGAATATTCACCAATCGAAAACCCATCTGACATTCGTAGGCCGAGGGTTGATCATCAATGGTGCGCTGGCTAATTTGTTGGCCGCAGCACAGTTGCCCTTGTCGCCAGCGCGGTTGGCCTTGAGTTGTTGCCCACAAACAGCCAGAGCAGATGTCTTGGGGACAAATAATTTGTCGATCGGTAATAATTACTAGCATCTTATACCTCCGGTTGCTCACCGCAAGTTATATCTCTATTGTAGGTGGCTACAAAATTTTTTTTGACAAATTCGTAACAATCAAGATGTTCGATCGATCATCCAGAAAACACGTACAAGACTATTCAAAACAGGGGCGTTAATGTGTATTACCGACAGACTCTCACAGCTTAAATTAAATCTTTTGCCTACAATGGAGAGCTGCACCCTTCACCCCGTCTGACCGTGCGCGACCAAGAAATAGACATTGCTCCCCTCATCGATCATTCCCTCTTAACCGCTATCGCCAGCCCCGAACAAGTCGCCCAATGGTGTGCAGAAGCCGATCGATACAACTTTGCTGCCGTTTGCGTTCATCCTCGGTATGTGCGGCTGGTCGCTGAATTATTGAACAACAGAAAACCCAAAGTTTGCGCGGTGATTGGTTTCCCGACAGGTGCGACCACCTCTACAGTCAAGCTTTACGAAGCCCAGGAAGCAGTGGACAATGGAGCGACAGAATTGGATGTAGTAATTGATCTGGCCAGCTTAAAAGCAGGGCGGATTGATGAGGTACACAAGGAATTGGCTCAAATCTGTGAGGAAACTGGCCAGACAGTGAAGGCCATTCTGGAGATGTCTTTATTGACCGCAGAAGAAAAACGCATTGCTGCTGAAATCTGCATGGAAGCGGGCGCAAGATATTTGAAGACTAGTACCGGCTGGAGTGGTGGTGCTACCGTAGCTGATGTGAAGTTACTGGCCGAAATTACTCGGGGAGTGATCGGGATTAAAGCCTCGGGCGGAATTCGCACTCATGCCCAGGCGATCGAACTAGTTCAAGCGGGAGCTACGCGGCTGGGGACTTCCAATGGAGTGGCCTTACTGCACGAGCGCAATAATCCAGCTGATGAGTAACACCTATCAAACTACTGGTATTAATCTCAAGGCCACGCCCATTGGTGAGGCCGATCGACTGCTGACTATTTTGTCTCCCGAACACGGCCTGATTCGGGTAATTGCGCCGGGGGCGCGGAAACCGAAATCTAGTCTGGGTGGCCGTAGTGGCATTTTTGTGATCAATCAGCTGTTGATTGCGAAAGGTAAGTCGATCGATCGGATTACCCAAGCTGAAACCCAACGTACCTACCGGAATCTATCTACTAATTTATCCAAGCTGTCGATTAGTCAATATTGGGCAGAGATTCTACTCAGTCAATCCCTCAGCGATCATCCCCAATCAGAACTATATGAGCTATTTACAGTTCATTTAGACCGTTTAGATAGCTTGCCCCAGCCTGGAGCAGAAATTTTGGCCTATCTTTGCCAAGGGATTTTTCACTTGCTGGCGGTAGGGGGCATTGCGCCCCAGGTGCATAATTGCTGTGCTACTGGAGCAGCGATGGTGGCTAATTTGACCGAACCGCGCTGGAAAACTGGCTTTAGTATTGATGCGGGTGGTACGGTGAATCCCACGGCTCTCTTGGATAAAGCCCAAGCGGGTTTATATTATCTAACAGGCTTGGAGCTGGCTTTGTTTCAACAACTCTCGGCTCAGGATTTAGGGAGCTGGACAGATAGCGACTTGCCACCAGCGCTTTTGCAACAATCTTGGTCAAAAATCGAAAAAGTCCTCCGTCAATATATTCGGCACTATTTGGGAACCAGCATTCGATCGGCAGACTTACTGATGGTCGGTAGATAATGAACTAGAATTAATTTTTGTCTAGGCACACCGGACTTTAGACAAATTAGGTGCATAATCTCTTAACCTCCGCCAATATCGAATAAAATTTTCTAATGTAGCAGTATCTTTCCTGCTCCTTACCCTTGTCAGCTACATGCGATTATCCGAAGATCTCAATCCAGAAGTACCAGCCCAGCCGCAGTTGGACACCGTTACACCTGAAGCCACCGAAAAAGTGGAGTCACAGGGAATTTCTGCTGTTCTAAAAAATAAGAATTTTCTCACTTTGTGGGGTGGCCAGATCTTTTCGCAGTTAGCCGATAAGGTGTACTTGGTGTTAATGATTGCGATCATCGAAAGCCAGTTCCAGGCCGAAAATCAGACAATTAGTGGTTGGGTATCGGCAATTATGATTGCTAATACCATTCCGGCCATCTTGTTTGGTGCATTTGCCGGGGTCTATGTCGATCGATGGAATAAAAAACTGGTATTGGTCAGCACAAATATTGTGCGTGGTTTGCTAGTGCTAGCGGTACCAGTTTTACTTTGGCTTTCTCATGGCGCAGTGGTGGCCAAGCTGCCCTTGGGCTTTGAACTATTGCTGTTAGTAACCTTTGTGATTTCTACTTCTGGTCAGTTTTTTTCTCCGGCAGAGCAAGCGACTATTTCGACAATTGTCGAAAAACCAGATCTGTTATCGGCCAACTCTTTATACACAACAACGGCCATGGGTTCGCTGGTGGTAGGCTTCGCAGTCGGGGAACCAGTTTTGGGGCTAGCTGATGCGGTAGCTGCTCGATTTGGGCTGGGTGCCAATATTGGTCAAGAGCTAGTGGTAGGCGGCAGCTATATCATTGCAGGGCTGTTACTCCTGTTGCTGAGAGTTCATGAGCCAGCCCAAACAAAGGGCGAAGAAGTGCATGTTCTAGAAGATATTAAAGAAGGTGTTCGTTATTTGGGAACTAATCGATCGATCCGAGTAGCCATGATTCAACTGGTTACTTTGTTCTCCGTTTTTGCGGCCATGAGTATTATCGTCGTGCGCCTAGCGGAAATTCTGCCCGAAATCAAAGCTTCCCAGTTTGGTTTTTTGCTAGCCACTGGCGGAATTGGCATGGGTATTGGCGCTTTTCTGATCAGCTATCTGGGTAAAATACTGGATCACAATCGACTGGCTATGTTTGGTTCGATCGGAGTAGCGGCCACCCTGGCGGGGATGTCATTTTTTACCCATAGCCTGTGGTTGACGGTATCAATGATTATCTTAATGGGAGTATTTGGAGCCTTGATCGCCATTCCCATGCAAACTGTGATCCAATCCGAAACGCCACCCGAAATGCGTGGCAAGGTGTTTGGACTCCAGAATAATGGCACAAATATTGCACTCAGTCTGCCATTGGCGCTGACTGGGGTAGCTGAGACCATATTGGGAGTTCCCAATGTTTTACTGGGTTTATCTTTGGCCGTAGTAATTTTGACCATCTTTTTGTACGGCCAGCGATCGCCTGACCCCCAAAGCTAAAAGACCAACTCCGGTTAGAATTAACTGATAGTGGGGTTCACGCCTGCTATCAATTGGGAGTGGTTTGAAATAAAAAATGCATATTGCTTGGCTTGGAAAGAAATCTCCTTTTTGCGGTAACGTCACCTACAGTCGAGAAATAACCAACGGGCTGATCCAACGGGGACACAAAATCAGCTTTATGCATTTTACCGAGACTAAGGCCGATCGAGATGATGTACCGCTACCTTTTCTTTATAAGTCTCAAGTTTTTACCATTCCGACAATTCGTGCTAAGCGAGTCTTAGAGAAATCGCTGCAACGTCGCCGTCCTGACATCGTACATGCTTCTCTAAGTTTGTCGCCGTTAGATTTTTTGTTACCAGAAATTTGCCAAGAACTAGATTTGCCACTAGTGGCTACCTTCCACACGCCCTATGATGGCAAGCGCCGCAACCTTACTTCGGGTAGCCAGTTGCTGGCTTATCAGCTATATGCCCCATTCTTAGCTAAGTACGATCGCACCATTATTTTTTGTCAAGAACAGCGCGAGTTGCTGATCAAAATGGGCGTGCCAGCCGAGCGGATTGTGGTAATTCCCAATGGAGTAGATGAAAGCAAATATGCTCCTGGTCCATCGAACAGTAAGCAAGAATTTAATGCTGAGCAGCTTTTCGTTTACCAAGGACGAATTTCTACCGAGAAAAATGTCGAATCTTTGTTGCGAGCTTGGAAAAAGTCTGGCGTGGGTAACGATGGCACTTGCAAGCTGATTATTATGGGTGATGGCACGCTCAAAACTTCTTTGGAGCCGTTTTACGATCAGACCGACGGTGTAATTTGGCTGGGTGCGATCGAAGATGACCAGCGACGCATCGAAATTTTGCGGGGCGCGGATGTTTTTGTGCTGCCCTCGTTAGTCGAAGGCTTGTCCCTATCACTCCTCGAAGGAATGGCCTGTGGATTGGCCTGCGTCGCCACCGACGCAGGTGCTGATGGCGAAGTGTTGGCCGATGGTGCTGGAATTGTGATTGATACTCAAGGGGTTTCTACTCAGCTGCGCACCATTTTGCCCCTGCTGAAAGCCCATCCCGCCCTCCAAAAAACTCTGGGTCAAGCGGCACGCGATCGGATCATCCAAACCTATACGCTCAATGGCAATATTTCGCACATTGAGCAGGTTTATCAAGAAATCATTAAACCGATTCAGCAGGTTGGTTAAAACTGGTTAGATCTATTTAGTCGATTTTGGCAATTTCAAATTTCCCTGGCCTTTAGTGACTTTGGCGGAGGTGATTTTATCGCCAATTTTAATACCATCAACTATTTCCATGCCACTGAGTACTTTACCAAAAACGGCATACTGACCATCCAAGAAGTCTTTTTGGGTCAGAGTGATATAGAACTGGGATGAAGCGCTGTCGGGCATCTGTGAACGAGCCATTGAAAGAACGCCCCGCTTGTGAGTGAGTACTGGTGGCTGGGCAACAATCTGTGATTGTTCAAATCCTTTGCTATAGGTCGGTGCGGGAGAGCCTTTGATTTTAATTTCTAAGGGAATGCGCCGCTCTTGGAATTCCCCTTTGGGAATATAGCCACCAGTCCCATTACCTTTGGGATCGCCGCCCTGCACTACAAAGGCTGGTTCCACCCGGTGGAAAGTGAGATTATTGTAGAACCCTTTTTGGACTAGCTCTACAAAGTTACCGGCAGTAATGGGGGCATTGTTACCATCGACTTCGATCGTAATTGGCTTACCCTTGACTGTTAACACGACTGTGGCTTGGCCTGCCAAACGGGGCAGATTAGCGAACTGAGAGCTGGTAGCTTTTTCAGCAGCCACTGCTGGTGCCTCTACTGTTTCATAAGAAGCACTCGGGGCCGCCTCCGTTTTAATCACGGTAGCTGCTGGACTGCTCAAACTAGAACTGGTTTTGGCAGCATCACAGCCATTTAAGGCCAAAGTTGTAAACAAAAATCCGACCAAAATCAAAATTCGTATTTGCATTGTGTAGATTGGGTTTAGTTGCAAAACTCAGTTTAAGCTTTTTCCAGCCGAAAATTACCAGCCAATCCTTAATCAAAGACCACTGTTTTATTCCCATAAACCAGCACCCGATTTTGGAGATGCAAGCGCACTGCTCTAGCTAATACCATCCGTTCCAGGTCTTTACCCTTACGAATCAAATCTTCTACCCCATGACGGTGGGTAATCCTTACAACATCTTGTTCAATGATCGGACCAGCATCCAAGTCGGCAGTGGCATAGTGAGCGGTAGCGCCAATAATTTTAACTCCGCGTTCGTAGGCTTTGTGATAAGGCTGGGCACCCACAAAGGCCGGTAGAAAAGAGTGATGAATATTAATGATGTGGTTACTGCCAAACCCTTCGATCACCTCGGTGCCGAGAATTTGCATGTACTTAGCCAAAATTACCAGATCAATTTTGTACTTACTTAAAAGTTCCAACTGATGTTGCTGTTGCTCCAGCTTGTTTTCTTTAGTAATCGGTAGATAGTGATAGGCAATCCCAAACTGGTCAGCAGTTTCCTGTAAGTCCGGGTGATTGCTAATCATTAAAGGAATAGCTGCTGAAAATTCCTGAGCACGCCAACGCCACAGTAAATCTAGCAAGCAATGATCTTGCTTACTTACCCAAATGGCCAAACGTGGTGCATCATCAGAAAAATGCAGTTCGTAAGTGGCATTCCAGGGTTGAGAGATCGCTCCGAAGGCGGCATTAATTATTTCTTTCGGCAAATGAAAGCCATCTAGCTCCCATTCAATCCGAGTCAAAAATACGTCGGCCGTGACATCAGTATGATGATCGGCACTAATGATATTGCCCCCGTTAGCGTAGACAAAGTTGGCGATTTTTGCCACCAGGCCACGCTGATTAGGACAATAAACGAGAAGGGTAGCAGTTGAGCGCATTTTGAAGGAACTCGAATATTTCTAATAACTTAAATATCATGCCCTGTAATCTTGATCACTGCTGGCAATAATACCCAGCGATATATTTGGTATATGGAGCAATTGATTGAGTAAGTGCGCAAATAAAAATCCTCATGCTTAACAGCACAAGGACTCTAGCAAAGCTTTAGTATTGATTTGAAATAATGCCAACGTACTTTCACAGACAAAAACAGCCAACTAATGACGATCTAATCTAGTAAGCACCTTCTTTCTTCAAAACTACCATCACGGTCTTCATTAAAATCCGTAAATCCATTGCCAGTGACCAGTTTTCAATATAGTCAAAGTCTAGTTGAATGACTTGCTCGAAATCTACAATGTTTGATCGACCAGAAACTTGCCAAAGACCGGTGACACCAGGTAAGACTTCATGCCGGAAGAAATGATGAGGTGAAAATTTATCCACATCTCTGATTGGTAAAGGGCGAGGGCCAACCAATGCCATTTCTCCTAAGAGAACATTAAATATTTGAGGGAACTCATCTAGGCTGTAACGGCGGAGAAATGACCCAATACCAGTGATCCGAGGATCATCTTTGATTTTAAAGATGACCCCGTCGGTTATTTCGTTATGTTCTTCCAGTCCCTTTTGCAGTTCTTCTGCATCTGTTCTCATGGTTCGGAATTTCCACACTTGAAATTTCTTACCGTGGAGTCCCATCCGGGTTTGCTTGAAAAACACTGGACCGGGAGAATCTAGTTTAATGGCCAGAGCAACGATTAAGTATCCCGGCCAAAAAACTAAAATGACCAGAGCGGCAATAGAAAAGTCCATGCAACGCTTTACTAGATAAAACTTGCCGATGGTCAAAAACTCACTCATCAAATTCCAACGCAAACCTTCTACGAGAATCTTGTTTTGCAGCTCGATCGCTTGCAGGATTGCACATTCAGATGTTAGCGGAGTGGAATTAATATTGGCTTGCAGAGTGTTCATTTTTCTATCTAAAGAAATCAAGGTTAATAGTGCTTCTTATCCTGGCTGTTCGGCGACGTAACTCTAGGTTCAGATCGCAGGAAAAATTTATAATTTTGATGAAGTTGGCAGGTGCTTACTTAAACTTTTGGAGATTTTTTATAATTTACGACAGAGACTTTATAGAATCACATCGTTTTTCTTGTTTTCCGTAAAACTCATATATCCTTTCCTTGATTTCATATCCTTTGCCCCCAATTGTCAATGAATGGCAACGGTTTTACGTCTTTTTGCTGAGCAGTAATGATGTTAAATTATGTTGGTAATGAACAAACAAAAATACCCGGATTTTTTATCTTCCTGCTAGTGTATTTAGAGTATTTTCTCAAGTGCCTTGGTATAAATTACGCTTTTTTGCTTAAAACGAAAATTTCATCGAAAAACTCAATGATCCACTATCACGAATATGCAAGAGTGCCTCAAAGACAGGTCTTCATTATCTCTCTAACGTCTCTAAAACTTAGACAGAGAAACATTAGCTGTCAGGAAAAGTCTGTGATTTAGTAAGGGATAGATATCATAAGAATCCTCCACCAAGCAGCTGAATTTAGCTCAAAACTCCGCAATTGCTCATCAAGATTTCGATATCGCAGTAAAATATTAAGCCATTTGACTGATACCAAAAATTACAATAATGTGGATCATGGCTTAATTGTAGATATGCTTGACCATCCTCATTAAGTTGGTTGCCTATTACCGCTGAGGTTTGCCCAATTTGGGTAACAGGCTAGAGAGATAGTTATTACTAATAATTCAACATCAGTGTTACCAATTACACTATTTCTCAAATGATTAAGCAAAAATGGAGCAGTGAATTACAAAACAAAAAGAGTATAGATATTGTCAGGTCAATTGCATGATTCGATCACCATCAAAGCCCGATATCGCTGGCCTTTTCCGGGGATCATTGCTGGACAAGAAGTCTACCCCTGCCAGTTCTATCAATAGGATTAGATCATTTCGATTTTTTTAGCTGGTGGTAAAGACCAATAATCCAGTTTTCGATTTTTAGCATCAATCGATCGATCCAGTTCCACAATTGCCGCAGCAAAGATCTTTCATAACCTAGTGTTTCGCTCGGCGCATCAATCCATTTTGGCTGAAAAGTAGCCTGGGATTGGTCTTTTGACTGAGCTGGCGTGGTTGTGATATTGATCGCCTTGTCGGAGCCTAACGCGATCGGACGGGCTAGCTCGCCCCTGTTTTCACTCAGCGGTACAGAATACCCGGTAGATCCAGGTTGTGGCTCTGGCCAAGAATTTTCGGCTGGTGAGAGTGGATTAATTGATGTTGGTGTCACGGCAAACGATTTTTGCAGCGGCGATTGCAACGCTAACGGTTGACCTGGTGAAGCTTTGCTGCTGTCATCCACCCGAAAATATTCCAGATAAAACTTGCACCAGTAACCAATTTTTTGAAAGGTGGTGCGCGGCAAACTGGAAACGGGCGCTAAAACACCGATCGGCTGTACTGAGGTCAAAAATCGAGGATTGGCAGCAGGTAATTGCTCGACAGCAGCATGGAGAGCGGGCATGATGGTCGGACTGATTTGCTGAAGAATATGCAACTGTTGACTAGACGAAAGAACATCTAATACTTGATTATGCTGATCGATTAATACCAGATGTCGATTGGATAACAAAGTCGCTAATCCTTGAATTACCGGAGCTAGCGGCAACAGGGGCAGAGATGACTGAGCTGACCCAGCTAAATCACGATGGTTCTCATCCAAAAAAGTGGTGTCCCATTCATTTTCATCAATCACCGACCAGTCATCATGAATCGGAATAGGTAAAGATGACGATGGCAATAGACCATAGCCCGCTTGGGTGAAGGTGGCTAACAGGTTTTCGAGTTTAGCATTAGCTGCTTTGGCCGTATAGGTGATGGCACTGCGATCGACTACCGGGGATACTGAAGATTCGGACTGTTCTAATGGTGATTTTGAGCTGTTATTTCCAGGGATTTGGCTTTCCGGCGCTGGAACCAGCCAATTCAACCACCGCAGAGGTGCTAGTAAAATTTGTCCAGTCCACTGTACTGACACCTTCACCTGTCGCCAACTCTGACCAAGGCTATTCTTTACCCGATTGGTTTGGCCGTTGATAAAGTTAAATACTCTGCTTTGATAAGTCCCAGCCATGATGCTTTGTTGGTAGTAAGCGAGTGAAAAAAACTATAATTGCCGAAATTGCCAGCAGACTTTTTAATTTTCCAGATTTATGAGTGATATCGCACATCTTAACCCGATTTTAAAGTCAATATTGGAACGCTTACGGGGGTTGAGTCAGCAGCCAAATGTCAGTGGCTGGCGCTACTGGTCAGCAGATTTGGCAGTGCCTACAGCGCTAAAGGCCGATCTGAATACCTGGATTAGTGGGGAAGTGAATGAAAAGCAATATTTGACTTGGCCAGCCGGACAAGTGCAGTGGCTGGGTCAGGTCATTACCGTGCCTAGTCAGTTGCAGGGATATCCGACCCAGCTTCAGGCCTTACGCTTATCGTTGGTGTGGTGGTCGATCGATGTCCAAATTTATGTCAATGGTCAGCTGGTACAGGCCGGAGATTTGTTTGATGCCCGGGTACGGGTGCTGTTGGGCGCTGCTGTGCAGCCGGGTGATGCTTGGGATGTGCGGATCAGATTGGTGAGTCCCGGCCACGACCCCGGGGCTTTAATGCAGTCGATCGCTATCTATGAATCCCAAGACTCGTCTCAGCCAGAGCCAGGATTTATCGCCGATGAATTGGCGGTGCTGAATGCTTATTTGCCCGATCATCCCGAGATTGAAAAATTTTGGCAGTCGATCGATTGGCAGCTGCTAGAAACTTCAGTGTCAGGTTTTCAAATGCAGCTCCAAAACCTGCGCCAGCAGCTAATTGCCAGCATTAATTTGCCGCCAGCGGCTCAAATCTCTCTTTTAGGTCATGCCCATCTGGATATGGCTTGGCTGTGGGAAGTCTCGGAAACTTGGGAGGTAGCCGATCGAACTTTTCAATCGGTATTGGCTTTGCAGGCCGAGTATCCGCAGCTGACTTTTTGCCATACCAGTCCAGCTTTGTATGCTTGGATCGAAGAACATCGCCCCCAGCTTTTTGCTCAGATTCAAGCCCAGGTCAAGACCGGGCGCTGGGAAGTGGTCGGGGGGATGTGGATTGAGCCGGATTTGAATTTGATTAGTGGGGAATCAATCGCCCGCCAAATTATCTATGGCCAGCGTTATGTGCGAGAAAAATTCGGGAAGATCGATCGAGTCGCTTGGTTGCCGGACACTTTTGGTTTTTGTCAACAATTGCCGCAGCTATTGAAACTAGGACAAATTGATTACTTTGTGACCCAAAAATTCTTGTGGAACGATACCAACCAATTTCCTCACCAGCTGTTTTGGTGGCAAAGCCCTGATGGAAGCAAGGTTTTGAGCTACATGTCCTCGCCAATTGGGGAAGGAATCGAACCAGTCAAAATGGCCGCATATGCTGCCCAGTGGACGGCCAGTACCGGGGAAGCCGATGCTTTGTGGTTATTTGGCGTGGGCGATCATGGTGGCGGTCCCAGCCGCGATATGTTGGCGATCCAAGAGCGCTGGCAGCAATCGCCCTGTTTTCCACCGCTAAAATTCACCACAGCCGAGCAATACCTGGCCAGCAAAGCGCATGACCAGCTGCCAATTTGGCAAGATGAACTGTACCTAGAATTTCATCGGGGTTGCTATACCACCCACGCTGATCAAAAACGCGCCAATCGCCAAGCCGAAGATTTACTCTATCAAGCCGAACTGTGGTCTACGATCGCTGGATTGCTCCAGGGCAACTGTCAGCCGTTGCCAGAAATTGAGCGCGCCTGGAAGCTGACCTTGTTTAACCAATTCCACGATATTCTCCCCGGCAGCGCCATTCAGTCTGTTT
>JAYUSR010000245.1:0-9173 GCA_043755575.1 Synechococcales cyanobacterium | reverse complement strand
CGAATAGACGAGAGCTATAGATTTGATTGGATCTGATGGATCGATCGAACTGCCAGTATTGTTGGTAGTAATCCTGATAATTAACCCTTATTTTTGTTAAGAAAAAATACAAGAAACGCCCACCAACGGAAGGTTATAATACCTTAAAATCACTTCATACTCAGTAAATCTCAAGCTGTATAGTCTAGGATAATCTCAAAATATTACCGATTAGTAATTTAAGTCTAAAGTACAATTCATTTGAAATACAATTCATGTTTAAAAATAAAAGTGTACGAGCAAAATTGATTACAGTATCACTGCTTTTAGTGGGCTTTTTATTTTCGACGGTCTTCATTGAGCATGTATCAATTCAACAGGTGGGCGATCAATCATCTCCCCATGAACTGAATTTTGTAGTCAAAGCCGATCTGCCAGCAGCTGAGGCTCAGACTCTACGACCACTGCCGCTTATTCCCACCTCCACTAATTCAGTCATAACCACAACTACGCCTGATGTTGAGAAAAAGTTTGTGCTAGAGCAGAACAGAGTTGTCAGTTTGCTGCTAGTGGTCTTAATTGGAACTTTACTATTGTTGTTTGCATTTCTTTCGCCAGTGGTTGGCTTATTTTGGCGACCAAATACTCAAGATAGTCTCAGAGACAAAGCCTGGTTTTTGACAGAATCTTTCCCCAAACTTCTTGAAGGAGTAAGTATAATTCTGATTGTGATGGTAATTGCGGTATTGACCTTGGCTGGAGTGTTGGAATCGCAAGGAACTATTAGTATTTTGTCTGTATTAGTTGGTTATGTCCTGGGTCGAAAATCTACTCAATGGGAGCATTCTTCATCTCATAATCGATCGGAATCTATGACCAAGTTAGCGACTCAGACGAGGAAGCCCAGTGGTCAAGGAGTAGATGATGTTTGGAAGGGGTGAAATATTTTTCGCTTTGCACTTGCGCAGAATAGTACTTTAATGGTTTAATGATCGTCTGTGCAAATTGGGGGTGTGGCGGAATGGTAGACGCTGCAGACTTAAAATCTGTTGGCTGTAACGGCCGTGCGAGTTCGAGTCTCGCCACCCCCACTATCATTGTTTAAGACATCAAAAGCAGTGTGATTGATCTACTGCTTGTCAAGCATTTGGCTAGTTCAACTGAGTTATGATGGACTTGTGGTTTCTGGCCTTGACAAAATATGGAAGCAGATGACCGCAACGTTTTAGGTGAAAAACTACGGGTTTGTTGCTCGGTGACAATGACTGGTTTTGCTCGGGATGGTTCTTGTCGAACTGGGCCGATGGATGCAGGTGTGCATGTGGTCTGTGCCCAGGTGACGAAAGAGTTTTTGGAATATACCAAGGCTCAAGGCAACGATTTGAGCACCCCGATGGTTATTTATGGTTTTCCCGGCTTGAAACCGGGTGATAGGTGGTGTTTGTGTGCGGCGCGATGGCGAGAAGCCCTGGCAGCGGGGGTGGCACCGCCGATCGATCTATTAGCCACTCATGCAAAAATGTTGGAGTATATCCCGATTGAGGTGCTGCAACAATATGCCATCTCTACTTCAGAAGAGTGATTCATAGTTAAGGTATTTTGAGTCAGAAGATTTTTGGAGAAGAGCAATCATGGTTCAGACCCCAGTTAAACAAATCACTTTGGAGGAATTCTTAGCATTACCAGAAACTAAGCCTGCCAGTGAATATATTGATGGTCAGATTATTCAGAAGCCCATGCCTCAAGGTCATCACAGTGTTATTCAAATGGAACTTGGTATTGAGCTGAGCTTAGTTTTAAAACGCCCAGGTATCGCCGTAACTTTTCCTGAATTGCGCTGTACCTTTGGGGGTCGATCGATCGTCCCGGACTTGGCGGTATTTGAAAATTCTAGGATTCCCACTAACGCCGGACAAATAGAAAATGTTTTTACTATTGCTCCAGATTGGGTGATTGAGGTACTCTCGCCTGGACAAAGTGCTAACAAGGTTTTAAAGAATATTAATCACTGTTTGGCGCATGGCACCCAAATGGGTTGGTTAATTGATCCAGTCGATCGATCTGTTGTCATTTGTCAGATTGGTCGTCATGCAGAAGTCGTGGATGAGCCTGGGGCGATGTTGCCAGTGCCAGATTTTGCTGATTCGGTGCAGATATTGATCGATCGAATGTTCGGATGGTTAAGCTTGATATAATGATTAACTGTAGAGCTTTTGAGATGACGGCTTTGCTTTAACCGTTTAATAAAGATTAGCACTTGCTATCAGCCGTGAATAAATATGGCTCAAATTACTGAAACCGACTTACAACAGCTCAAAGACCTGATAAGCAGCGGTCAGCTGGCTACTCAACAACAGTTTTCTGAACTTAGTCAACGGATAGAGGTTGGTTTTGCTCGAACCGACGAACGACTGAAAGCTGTTGAGACTCAGATCAAATCTGTCGATACTCAAATGTCTGATTTGCGCAGTAGGCTGAATCAGCAGAATATTTGGTTTTTCACTTTACTACTTATGCTGTTAGGGACAATTACTACTGTGGCGGCAAAGTTGGCTAAATTATACTAACTTACAGTGGTTTGAGGGCTTATGAGGTATTGTCGCTATTTCCAAAAGCATCGCTTGCAGCAAAGTCTATGTTTATAGATGTTTTTCATATACCTGCGAACCGCTGTATGGTAGTTCCGGTTCGGAGGCAACAATTACATGTGGTTTTAAAACAAGCTGAGCAACGACTACTTATGCTTCACTCGATCTGGAATTGCTATATTTCATCTTGCTTTTTCCTAATAGCTTCTTGAATGAGATCCAATCTATCTTCTTTAATATGAGTACTGGCCATAATAAAATCTTCAAATGATTTAACAACTTCATCTTTGATTTTCCAAAATACTGAAAATCCAGCAATAGATACAATAGTTTTATCAAGTATTTTCAATGTACTCCAATTCCATAGCAATAATGCAAAAGCTATACATATTACCAAAACACCGATACGCATTATAGGAGTCATTTTTTGTCTATTTTTTATATTTACTTTGATAAAATATTCAGTGTCTTTCAGCTCGTCTAATGTGTATTCTAGCAACATAACAATACATTTCTTATGAATTAAATTATGAGCCTTTTTGCACCGAAGCCTTTCGGCTTTTAATATCTCTCGTTCAAATATGTTGCGCTTAAGAGAAATATAAATTTTTGAAAATTCAGATATGAAACTTTTTGCCAATGACATCTCTCGACGTTTTACAGTAACCATCTCTTTGATGTCATTGAGTATTTTTTCTTCATGAGAGAGAGCTTCAGTTGCAATTTCTGAATTCTCTTCATCTGTAAATCCAATTGGATATTGTTTTGTATATGGATATACATATTCCATTCGATATAAATCCCTCTCTATTTTTGCCTTGTCTGTAGCATTGTCGATACCTTTGAGCACAATTTTAAAACCATTTATTTCTCCTTGACCGTTCTTGTTTTTGAATTCTCGGATAATTGAATCTTCAGAATAAATACCTAAATTATGCAAGCATTGCTTTAAAATTTCGTATGCTTTTTGTTCTTTCTTGAAATCAGCCTTTCTCTTTCTATTGGGAACAGATAAATTATTTCTGTGGGTTCTTAGCATGTTGATTTTTGTTTTCAGTTCAAAAATACTATTACATTTATAACTAAACATATTCAATCGCAAAAACCGACCCCAAAAATTGTTGACTTTACGATTGACATTAGTGCAAGCGTATTATTTCGTTCTTGAATCACATTCTGCGATATGTTGATAAATATAAAAACCCAGTAGCCAGACCGCTATGACCACCAATTCGCCCTTGCTCGCCGTCCAAAACCTCAGCGTCGCCTATCCCAATGCCGCCCGCACTGGCATCAAATACGCCGTTCAAGACATTTCCTTTCAACTAGCAGCGGGCGAAAAACTTGGATTCGTTGGCGAATCGGGCAGTGGTAAATCCACGATCGGACGTGCCATCATTCGCCTCCTGCCTCCCAGCGCTCAAGTCAGCGGCAGGGCTACTTTCCAAGACCAATCCATCTTCGACCTCGACCCTCCGGCGCTGCGTAAATTTCGCGGTGAAGCCGTCTCGATCGTCTTCCAAGATCCCATGACCCGGCTTAATCCGCTAATGACAATCGGCCAGCACTGCATCGAAACCATCCTGGCGCACGAACCTCAAATTGGGAAAGCCGCTGCCAAGCAGCGCACCCTAGAGGCTTTGGATACTGTCAAAATTGCCGCCTCTCGCTGGCAACAGTACCCCCACGAATTTAGCGGTGGAATGCGTCAACGGGTAGCGATCGCCCTTGCCCTCGTTCTCAATCCCAAAATGATTATTGCGGATGAACCCACCACTAGCTTGGATGTGCGCGTATCTGCCGAAATTCTGCGAGCGCTCACCGAACTCTGTCAAGAGCGCAACTTGGGCTTAATGCTGATCTCCCACGACTTAGCGATGATGGCTGAGTACTGCGATCGATTGATAGTGATGAATGATGGTCAGCAGATTGAAACTGGTACCGTTAAACAAATCTTTGCAGCGCCTCAAGAAAAATACACCAAGACTTTGCTTAACTCAGCACTCCATATTCAGAGTGCTGATCACAGCCCTAAAATTCCTGTTGATCAAAAGCCGATTCTTAAACTTACCAATCTGCAAAAATACTACACCCTAGAATCTAACTTCTTGCAGAAATTAATTGGGGGCGAAGATAGTAAAACCATCAAAGCCGTCGATAACGTCGTGTTGGAATTGTATGAAGGGGAAATATTCGGATTGGTCGGCGAATCGGGCTGTGGTAAAAGCACGCTCTCGCGCACCATTTTGCAGCTTATTCCGGCCACTGGTGGCCAAGTTGAATTTATGGGCAAAGAACTTACCCAGCTCTCACCGCGAGCCATGCAAGCCCAGCGGCGCGAAATGCAAATGATTTTTCAAGACCCTAGTGCTGCGCTCAATCCCAAAATGACGATTGGTGACAGTATTGCTGATGCGCTACTGATTCACAATATGGCGACCCCAGCGGCAGCGCGGACGCAAGTATTAGAAATTCTTGAGAAAGTGGGGCTAGCACCAGCCACTGAATTTATCGACAGATATCCTATGGCTCTTTCCGGTGGCCAACAACAGCGCGTCGGTATTGCCAGGGCACTCATCACTCATCCTAAATTAATAATTTGTGATGAGCCAGTCAGTATGCTCGATGCCACTATCCAAACCGAGGTTTTGGATCTGATGCTGGCGCTCAAGGACGAATTTAAACTCACCTATTTGTTTATTACTCACGATTTGTGGCTGGCGAAATTCTTGTGCGATCGAATCGCGGTAATGAATCAAGGTCAGATTGTCGAAATGGGTGATACCGCCAGCATTTTTAACGATCCCCAAGCCAAATACACCAAAGAATTGCTGGCAGCTGCGCCGCTGCTCACTAGAAAAGCTTCGTAATATTCTTTGATCAGCTTAGTTTTCAAAAAATTGAGCGGCTATTCATTGACCTTTACTTCACTAACTGGGGGGCGATAGCCATGTTCAAAAGCAAACCGCACTAACTGCGATCGATTTTCTAAATTCAGCTTGGTCAAAATATTGCTGAGGTGAGTTTGCACCGTTCGGGGGCTAATAAACAAGCGCTGGCTGATCTGCTTATTGGTCAAACCTTGAATTACTTCCCAAAATACTCGCGCCTCAGCGGGAGTCAATGGTAAATCTTCTTGAGGTTCTGTATAGAGAGTTTCTGTTACTTGATTCTTATTGGCGGAAGATGATTCAGTGGTGCTGGGTAGTGTCGCTTCTTCATCGGAACCCTGCTGAATTAGGCGGATCATCTCCGAATGAATCCGACGAGAGCGCTCTAGCTGCGATTCAATTTTAGCTAACAATTCCAAGGGTTCAAAAGGCTTCGTGATATAGTCATCAGCACCCATATGGTGGCCTTTGACGCGGTCTTCTAGATCTTTTTTGGCAGTCAGGAAGATAAAAGGGACTAATTGCCCAGGTCGGGTAGCCCGTAGGCGACGGCAAAACTCCAAACCATCCATACCTGGCATCATAATGTCTGAAACCACCAGATCTGGTGGGTCTTGGGCAAATAGTTTCAGTCCTTGAATCCCGGAGTTAACAACTTGCACTGAATAACCACGTTTTTCTAAATAACGAGTGAGAACAGTTTGGAGCGTTTTATCATCATCTAACAGTAGAATTTTTTTCATTTGACCCCTGATGCCAAGCAAGTTAGCTGTTGTAGTGAGTTAGAGAACATAATATTGACGATTAATCGCCCTTGATGGTTATAGTTTCTTCGGCTAAGGAGGGAAGTCAGGATAAAAATCTGTCGAGTTAGATATTACTGCAAATGATCACTCTTCCCTTTGACTCTCAATCGACATAAAACGTTTCCCCAGTCATCGAATTTCTAAGTGTGGATGGTCAGAAGTAACCTAATAAGTTGACTTAAGATATATTTACGACGATTTTACAATAAGCCTTCGTTGGTATTACTTAAAATTTTCAAGTGAATTTAACCCACTGTATTATGACTGTCTTAGGCACAAGAAGCTATCCCCTTACTAGGTCAATCTTTGGCAACGGCGAGCTACAGGTAACCAATTTCACTGCAAATTTTGAATTGTTCAAAGATATTTTAGCGATGGTCGGTATTCCAAACAGCCATTCGGATACCGACTCGCTACAATATAGAGTATGTTGATCGCAAACTTAGCGCCCTTCCTATGACATCTTATTCCACTGCCTCGGCACGCGCCGAAATGAGTGAACTGCGTCGGCTTAAAAGTATTATTCCGCCAGAACTCCAAAGCTGGGTATCAGTCGAAACTACCGTCGAAGTTAATCCTCCCCTGGTTCGCTGCGAAGAGATTGGCAAGGATCAGGTGGAAATTCAGATTGATTTAGTGAAATGGGAGAAGCTGGCGATCGATCAGCGGAATTTATTGTTCTGGCACGAAGTCGCCCGAGTCCAGCAAGATACCATTCCCCGTGACGGCTGGGAGATGGCCGCCCTCGCGATTGGTCTGGGTGGTGCTGTCGGCGAATTGTGGGTGCAAGATGGTCTGTTGCTGATTTTAGCCCTGTCTCTTTGTGGTATTTCTGGTTACCGCCTTTACGCTCGCAACAACACCGAGCGGTATGTGAAAGAAGCGATCGATGCCGATGAAAAAGCTATTTCCTTGGCGATGCGTTTTGGTTATACCCTCCCCAATGCTTACAAAAGTCTAGGGAGCGCTCTCAAGACTCTTATTGATGACACCTCCAAAAAAAGCCTCCGCCGCCGTTATGAATCGCGCTTAGATGCTCTCAAACGCAGTGCCAACAAAGCCAAAAACAAAGTTCAGTCCGATCGTGGCGGTAGCCGTGGTTCTCTGGGTGGCCAGAGCGATCGAGAAAGCTGGAGTAACTAAACGGATATATTCATGAATCAAAACGACTTTACTTCTACTCCTGTTCAGCCAGATGCCATCATTGCTGTAATTGATGAACCTCTGGCTGCTGCCGAGGTAGATGCGGCTGGTAACCCAAAGCCACCGGGCAGCTATGTCAAACATGCCATGCGCAACATGGTCCGCAAACGCAGCAAATCTCTCCAGCACTTTTTTTTGAGTGCGGTGGGTCTGTTGAGCCTGTTTACTGCTCTAGCCTATCTCACCAAATAATTTGAACTGCGAAATCACTGTCCAAAATCTTCACCCAGATTGCTCTATCCCCCCAGCAATTTGGGTGGATTGGTTTGAAACCTGGTTGGCTCAGCCCGACTTGGATTTACCTACCGCTAGTAGTTACGAACTAAGCTTGCGTCTGACGGACGATGCTGAAGTTCAGCTGCTCAACAGCCAATATCGTCAAAAAGATCAGCCTACCGATGTCTTGGCCTTTGCTGCCCTAGAAAATGACATGCCTTTAGTCCCGGGTTTGCCGGTCTATCTCGGTGATATCATCATTTCAGTGGATACTGCTAATCATCAAGCACTGGCGTACCAACATTCTCTCAATCAAGAACTAGCCTGGCTGGCCAGTCATGGATTCTTACATTTATTAGGCTGGGATCACCTCAATGAAGCTAGTCTGGAAAAGATGTTGCAACGCCAAGAGCAACTTTTGGGAACAATTAAGGTAGGCTCATCGACAAGCGCTAGTAAGCCATAAGTAGCAGCCAGACAATTTCATAAATCATATTTTTTATAGACAGGTGAACTGGAATATGGAGTCTAAACTGGACGAGTCGGTAGTTCTTCATTCATCCCCTGATTCCATGACTAGCAAAGCATCTGGATTAACCACAAAATCAGGACAAAAGCGTGATCTTGCCTGGCAAGTAGCTGGTAACATTTTCTCCAGCTTCCGCTATGCTTGGGCGGGCGTGAGCTATGCTTTTTTCACTCAAAGAAATTTTCGGATTCACTGCTTAATGGGGACGACCGCTATTTCTCTGGGTGCTTGCTTACGCTTGCCACCACTAGAGATGGCGATCATCTCGATTACTGGCAGCTTAGTTTTGACTCTAGAACTATTGAACACGGCGATCGAATCGGTAGTAGACCTGACTGTCGAACAGACTTATCATGAGCTGGCTAAAATTGCTAAGGATTGTGCCGCTGGTGCTGTGTTGATTTCGGCGATGGCTTCTTTGATGGTTGCGGCTTGGTTATTACTGCCCAAGTGCCTAGCCTTATTTATTCGTTAGCCAGCAGCACTATTTCGCTGTAAGCTAGAAAGGACAGCGATTTCTCAGGGCTGGCCATGATTATTGTTATTGACAATTACGACAGTTTTACCTACAACTTAGTGCAGTATTTAGGTGAACTGGGTAAAGACTGGCCAATGGCTCAGGATCTGCGAGTTTTTCGGAATGATCGCATTACCCTGGATGAGATTACAGCCCTGCAACCAGATGCCATCCTGATTTCCCCTGGTCCTGGCCGACCAGCAGCAGCGGGGGTTTCGATGCCGATAATTCGTGATCTGGGTCAACAGTTTCCGATTTTAGGTGTTTGCTTAGGGCACCAAAGCATTGGAGAAGTTTTTGGTGGTCAAGTGGTGCGTGCTACCGAATTAATGCATGGTAAGACCTCGGAGGTCTATCACACCAACCAAGGTGTATTTGCGGGGGTAGAGAACCCTTTGATTGCAACTCGCTATCATAGTTTAATTATTGATAGGTTGACCTGCC
>JAYUSR010000244.1:0-3066 GCA_043755575.1 Synechococcales cyanobacterium | reverse complement strand
GCCTTGGCTATTGTCTGAAGCATCTTACATTTAGAAAATTACCATTCTGTAAAGAGATTCTAGGAAAACTGGCATTCTAGAGAGCGAAAAGTGAAAATGGTACGAAGCCAAAGATATTAATATCGACGGAGTAGCTACCATGCAGCCAATTCGCACTTTCAACGTCTCTCCATCCCTGCCATCACAGCTAGCGCCTCTCAAAAATCTAGCTTATAACCTTTACTGGGACTGGAATATTGAAATTAAAGACCTGTTCCGTCGCCTTGATCGAGATCTGTGGGAAGCTACCCGCCACAACCCCGTAGCAATGATTGCCCGAGTCAGCCAAGTCCGCTTGCAAGAAGCCGCCACTGATGATGGCTTTTTGGCTCATATGGAACGCGCCACCCACGCCCTCGAAAATTATTTAAACAGTCGGGATTGGTATAAAAGACACCATACTCTTGACACTGAGAAACCCTGTCTTGCCTATTTCTGTGCCGAGTTCGGCCTAGTAGACTGTTTACCAATTTACTCCGGCGGTCTGGGCGTACTGGCTGGAGATCATTTGAAGTCGGCTAGTGATCTCGGTATTCCTCTAGTCGGGGTCGGTTTACTGTACCAAGAAGGCTACTTTGCCCAGTATCTCAATGCCGATGGCTGGCAGCAAGAACGCTACCCGATGAATGATTTCTACAATATGCCTTTGCACCTGGAAAAACAGGCCGATGGCAGCGAGTTAAGAATTGCCGTCGAATATCCGAAGCGGGTAGTCTATGCTCGGGTATGGCGGGTGCAAGTCGGTACGGTGCCACTGTATTTGTTAGATACTAATATTGAACCCAATAGTACTTATGACCAGGACATCACCGATGAATTGTATGGCGGCGATCTAGATACGCGGATTCATCAAGAAATCATGCTGGGGATTGGCGGATTTCGGGCATTGCAGGCGCTCGGTTATCAGCCGTCGGTTTATCACCTAAACGAGGGTCACTCCGGGTTCTTAATCTTAGAACGGCTGCGGATGCTGATGCAGAAAGAAAAACTCAGCTTTGTGGAGGCGCGGCAGGTGGCTATGTCCACTCAGATTTTTACCACTCACACGCCGGTCAGCGCTGGTTTTGACCTGTTTCCACCGGATAAGACTATGTACTATGTTGGTCAATATGCCGATGCTTATAAACTTTCTCGCGAAGAGTTCTTGGGATTGGGTCGCGAAAATACTGGCGACCTGGCTTCGCCCTTTAGCATGGCGGCCTTGGCGATGAAGAATGCTAGTTTTGTAAATGGGGTCGCTCAGCTACATGGCGAAGTCTCACGGCAGATGTTTCAAAATATGTGGCCGGGGGTACCACTGAATGAGGTGCCAATTACGGCGATTACTAATGGTGTCCATGCCCGTAGCTGTGTCGCTAAAAGCAATCAAGAATTGTTCGACAGGTATCTTGGTAATGATTGGGCCGAGAAACCGGCGGATGATCATCTCTGGGATAAAGTCCGATCGATCCCTGATGAAGAACTGTGGCGTAATCATGAACATTGTCGCGCTGAATTGGTGGTCTTTGCCCGCGAGCGCATTATTAATCATTTGCATGAGCGTGGTGCCACTAGCGCCGAGATCCGCCATGTACAGGATTCTCTCGATCCAGGGGTGTTTACAATCGGCTTTGCCCGCCGCTTTGCCACCTACAAACGCGCCACCTTGTTTTTGCGGAAGCTCGATCGGATCAAAAATATCCTGTTTGGTAATAAAGACCGGCGCGTGCAGTTTGTAATTGCCGGTAAAGCCCACCCCAAGGACACTCCAGGCAAAGAACTAATTCGGGATATTGTCCACTTCACTCGCACGGCAGGAATGACTTCGGTGGTGTTTGTACCAGACTATGACATTTATGTTTCCCGCCTGATGGTGGCAGGCTGTGATATTTGGTTGAATACCCCCCGCCGACCGCGCGAGGCTTCTGGTACCAGTGGCATGAAAGCGGCTATGAATGGTTTACCTAATGTTAGTATCCTCGATGGCTGGTGGGATGAGGCGGATGTCCGTACCGGCTGGCCGATCGGGCATGGCGAAATGTATGAGGACGAAGATTACCAAGATGAAGTAGAAGCTAATGCTTTCTACGATCTGTTGGAACAAGAAGTAGTGCCGATGTTTTATGATCGCGACCAAGAGGGCATTCCCCGTCGCTGGGTAGCCAAAATGAAAGAGGCCATTCGCTTAAACGCCCCTCGATTTAATACAGCTCGGATGGTGCGCGATTATGCCGAACAGGGTTATTTTCCGACTCATCAACGCTCGGTGACGATGACCAGTGATGGTTACAAAAATGGCAAGGAAATGGCTCATTGGAAAGCCTACATGTTTGAAAATTGGTATGACATCAAGATCAAAAAAGTGACTACAGATGCGCCAGTTGATATTAATGTCAACCAGTTGATCGATCTAAAGAGCCTGATCTATTTGGGGAATTTGCAACCCAGTGATGTACGAGTGGAGGTTTATCAGGGATCGATCGATAGTCACGGCCAAATTACTAATGCGGAAACGGCAGTGCTGATTAGCCAGGGTCAAACAGATCAAGGAGAAACCATTTACACTGGCCAGATTGTTTACCAGTCTAGTGGATTACAGGGCTTTTCGGTACGGATACTACCCCATCACTCTCATCTGAGTAGTCATCATGAATTAGGTCTGATTCACTGGGCCTAATATAAATGTAGTTATTGCCAAGTAGTAATCAATAGTTGGTAATATATATCGTTACTGACTGTTGATTTATATAATTTATGTGAAATAGTTCAGTCCAGCTGAAAGATCACTGTAATACAAGACTATACTAGCAGCTGCAATGTCAAATGCTGAGTCTCTGTTAGATTAGCTCGTATACGAGTCTGGTAAGATGTTGGGAACAATTTTTGTTTTTGGTTGCGTCACAGCAACTTTATTATTTGTCACTCTTTGCTCACTTTCTTTCCAGTATTGACTTTGAGGCTTGTTGTCATCCCTTGAGCACAGATGTAATAAAAATATTTTCAATATCCACCCCATCAATGTCCCCAAATATTAATATTTAAAGGTGG
>JAYUSR010000243.1:0-30187 GCA_043755575.1 Synechococcales cyanobacterium | reverse complement strand
TCTTACAAGAAAGTCATCGGAGATATAGTTTTTAGCTTCGATGATACTTAGAGATTCATTACCCTCATACCCACCATCAATTTCAACTTGAGAATTATCAACACTTACTGGAAGGAAGCCTTCATTCATCTTGATATTGAAATCGAATGACAAAGAACTCATTCTTCCATTCACGGTTGAATACAAGATTTCTTCCTCGGTAAAGTCTTGAATAATTCCTGCAATAAAAGCACAGTTCATTACTGTCGATTCGCTTGTGATATCTCTATAGTTTAAGCTTTCTAAAAATGACGGAAATTGTCTTCTACTAATTTCAACATCATCATGATTAAAGTCATGAAATGTCTCAATTTTCCCAATAATATAACCGCCCCTGGAAACTGGGAGAATGGATAAGTTATTCTCTTTAAATAATTTAGGAAGCTGAGATTTATGGTCGAACTTGGTCATTAATCGAGCTTCCCTAAACTCGTTTATGTTACTTGATGATATTGCAAAGCAATTCGAGCTTTCAAGTGTTTTTAATATTAGATGTTTATTAAATATTTTTTTCCAAGCTGCATCATTTTTAGAGTCAGTCATAATTTTTGATTAATACTTCTTCAACTTCACCCCGCTTTTCACCATCTGAATTCACCGATCGATTAGCCTTTATAACATGAACTTTGTAGCTTTTATACTGCTCTCTAATAAAATCTGATGATGAATTGGATTGTAGGAATTTAACTCCTTTTTTATCGAGTTGGTCACAAGCTTCTCTCAATCTAATCTGATCATTCACATCCCACCCACCTTGAACGTACCCAGTAAAATTAGAACTTTCAGACACAGGATGGTAAGGGGGGTCTAAGTACACAAAAGACCTTTTGTCCGCTTCTCGTAGAATCTCGTCATAATCGGAGTTTCGCAGCTGGATATCATTTTCGTTCAAGTAGTAGCTAACAGCTCTAAGAATTGGTTCGTTCAGAATATTAGGATTTTTGTATCTTCCAAAGGGAGAGTTGAACTCCCCAGAGCTGTTGACTCTATATAAGCCATTAAAGCATGTTTTATTGAGGTAAATCACTCTGGAAGCTCTTTCTACATCTGTCAAATTCTCGAATTCTTTCGTCCTGTCCATACCTCGAATCTCATAGAAGTAAGCTGACTCATTTTTATGCTTAACTAAATCTACGAGAAGACCTTCAACATCATCCTTTATAACTCTATATACATTGATAAGCTCTGAGTTGAAGTCATTCAATATAGCTTTTTTCGGCTGAAGGTGGAAGAATACAGCTCCACCTCCAATAAAAGGCTCAATATAATGCTTAATGCCTTTAGGCAGATGCTGGTCGATTGTAGGCATAATTTGCCTTTTGCCTCCAACCCATTTTAAAAACGGGGTGACTAATTTATTCTTAGCCATTATTATCGACGCTCTGCTTATAAATTTAAATTGAGTGGTTCTTGCTACATTGTTTCTATTAACACTAAAGTTCTTAACAGGAACATAACTATGATCATATCATTTTATCGTTATGTAGATGAGAAAAACTTGATAATAGTTTGGATTGATAGAAATAGCGAAAGAGGCTGATCTTGACATGGAATAAATTCATATTTCAAATAAAACTCTCTGGCCTTCAAGTCGATCGCATCTACTCTCACTGCAAAAATACCAACCTTTTGAGCAGCCTTCACAGCCCTCAGCAACGCATCAACCAGTAGCTCTCCTCCCAGTCCTTGCCCTTTTTCCGAATTATCAACAGCCAACTTACCAATCAAGATAGCTGGGATTGGATAAGCCGGTAGACCTTTCTGAGCAGATGCTGGCAGAGACTCAAACTCAATACTACTAGCGCTGACAGTATAAAATCCATCTACTTTCAATAGCTGAGCTTTGTCTACAGCTACAAAAGTTTTAGCAGTTCCTTTTTCATGGTTTTGCTCTGCATATTTATTCAGGTAATCATTTAAGGCCGGATATCCACAGTCAAAATGCTCTCGCTGATACTTTTTATGGATAGCGACAAAATCCCATTTCTTCTCAACGTCCATATTTACGTTGATATTGTTCGATCGCCGATCTGAGCTTTCCTTGAAGTTCAGGAGGATTCTCGATCGTAGACATGAATAAATCTCGATCCCTGTCCGAAAGCACTAATTTCTCTTGAGCAGCTATCTCTTGTTGAGCCAGAGGCAACAAGTGAAGGATGGTATAGGCACTCAAGGAAACTCCCTTTAAAGAAGCAGCCTTCTCTAGAAGTTCTTTTTGTTCTTGAGTTATTCTCAAATCAATACGGCTATCTTTAGCTGATGAAGTTTTTAGCATGAGTGGTGATTTTGAATTCCAATTCTCCTATTATATCTAATTTAGGCGGGAAATGTACACACAGTATTTTGATGATGCCATACAGCAGTCAGATCCCCTTCATTCATCTTGCTGTAAGGTTCACGAAGCGTTCCGAATGAAAGGAAAGCAAGGAAAACTGCACTAAAATAGGTCGTGCCTGTTGAAAAAATAATTTTCGCTACTTAATGTTCAAAATCCAAGTACCCGCATATCTTGCGATCGGGAAGTTAGGACTGCTGCGGTACTGGCAATCAAAATAGAACAACCCACTCTTGTCTGGATTGCGGACATTGCCCAGCACAATATTGATATCACCCTTGGTTTGCAGACGTTCTTTCAGGTTAATTTGGAGAGTGCGTTTTTCTTTTTGCCACTTAACGCCAGCGATCGGAATAGATTGTTCACCAGCGGTGACAGTAATTTGGTTTTCATCAAATACCCCGCTGTAGTTCTCCGGATAGAGAATATTAAGCTGGACTGCTCCCAGTTGCAGTTTCCGACCAGGTAACTGGAGACGATAGCTATCAGAGATCGATCGCTTGCCAAAATCGAGGCTGTAACTAAGTTGGTTTTTGGGCTCGACCCCGCTAAACAGCGTGTACTCCGCTCTACTTGGCAGGGTGATAGTAGCACCGCTGATTACAGCCATTACTGGTAATACCCGACGGAGTAAAAACTTGTTAACCAACATTGTTGTTCTCTCTTAGTGACGAAGTGATGGTGATCAATGTACTATTTTTTGAGGCTAGACGCTAGCAGCATGACACCCCTGGGCATCATCAGCATTAGGTAATAATTGCTGGGCAAATCGTTGGTAGCTAAAATGCGCCAGCAAGTGATGGTGCTCGCCAGCCACCTGAGTTAGGTCATCAGCAATTAGTTGAGCCGTGGCGGGCGCCATTAAAATACCATTGCGATAATGACCAGTCGCCAAGGTGAGGTTAGCATAGGGACTAGCACCCAAAATGGGCTGCTCATCGATGGTAGCAGGCCGAAAGCCCCACCACTGCTCTTGAATGGGGTAAGTCGCTAACTGGGGACAGAGCCTCGTAGCCCTGGCGATTAACTCCTGCAATCCGGCGCTAGTATTACCGGGCAAGAAACCAACATCTTCGCTAGTCGCTCCAATCACAATCCGCCCATCGCGACGGGGCACAATATAGGTCTCTTCGCCAAATAACACGGTCTCCAGGGGCAAATTATGAGTATCGGGCACCTGTAAGGCCAGTAATTGCCCCTTGCGCGGAACGACTGGAATCGGGAGCAATTGCCCGGACCACGCTCCAGTAGCTAAAACATAGTGGCTGGCGCTAAAATCACCCTGATTAGTGGTCAGTCGATCGATCCGGCCTAATTGCTGATCAAAAGCTTGGATCTCAATATCGGTAACAATTTCGATATTGGCGACCTGAGCCGCTGTCCGCAGCGCCTGGTACAATTCTCGGTTATCTACTTGGCCATCGGCGGCCAACCAAAAACCACCAACAACTTCGGAGCTTAACTTGGTGCGGGGAAGGTGAGTTTGTAACCCTGCAACAGTTTGCCAGTTGGCCTCATTTAATTCATCTAATTGCTGATACTTAGGAGCTAAAATGCCACATTCCCAATAACCAGTATCTAACCCCGTAATGTCCGAGAGCTTCGCTGTCCATTTTTTATATAAACTGCGACTCCATAAACAAAGATCCAATAGGGCACTGGGCGGAATTTCTTCAGCTTGGGGAGCCAGCATCCCCGCTGCTGCCCAGGTAGCCGCTTCCATATTACTTCTAGTTAAAACTTGGACAGTTAAACCCCGCCAATGAAGCTCTAAGGCGATCGATAGGCCAATAATTCCGCCGCCAATCACAATTATTTCTGCGGGCTTGCTCATGACTCACTCATCCACAATCAGTCATCATCATAGCAACTGGGGGCGATCCGGTGTGAACAGCCCCCAGCGCTAAAAAATCTGCCCACATATGTCTAGTACTGATACTCCAATTTAGGAATAGCTGAGCTAGACTCAGCAGGCGAACTTTTGAGCATGTTACTCTCCCAACTGCCTTCATCTAGATCATCGACCTGTAAACGAATACAAGGAATGCGATCGGACAAGATCGAGCTAGCCATTTTGCCAGTATGAATTTCTAAATACGCATTCATCGGCGCTTCAAAAATCAGGCGTTGTCCGGGAAAAGCGACGCGCTCAAAATACCAGTTATCAATGTTAGTAATTCTCGCGATTTGCACTTGGCTACTGTTATTGATATAACAGCAAAAAATCGGGTCGGAGCGATCCGAGGGAACGGGATCTAAAATTTGAGACATATTATTTAGGGTGAGATGCACCCTTTTATGAAAAGCAATTGAAGACTAAACTATCACTGCTGTGATCCCCCGGCTGTAACCATCACTACCATCATGAACAGTCTCATCGGGTAAAAGCCCTCTAGGTCAGAGCTGAGCCTAGAAGTTCCTTACCCAAAAGCCCCTAAATCAGGCAATTTTGTGTAACTTTATATAAAGATACTTAAAATTTCTTTGTAGCCCACCGTTTAGCATAATTCACCACCTATAACTATCATGGCAGAACGAATTTTCTACTGTCGTCTCCCCTGCAATCCGATCTTTCCGATCGGAGTCGTCTACTTATCAGATCACGTTTATAAGCAATTCCCGGCTGTCGAGCAACGGATCTTCGATCTGGGCGCGGTACCGCCACTCGATTATGGGGCGGCCATGGATGTGGCGATCGATGAGTTTAAGCCAGATTTATTAGTATATTCCTGGCGAGATATCCAAATTTATGCCCCAGTTGGTGGCCGGGGCGGCAATCCGCTCCAAAACTCCTTTGAAGTTTTTTATGATCGCAATCCGCTCAAAAAATTACGCGGTGCTTTAGGTGGTGCCAGGATGCTCAAAAGTCATTATACCGAGCTGTGGCGGAATATGTCGCTGATTAAACGGGGGCTGAAACGGGCACAGAAATATCATCCTGCTGCTAAATTAGTAGTCGGTGGCGGGGCGGTCAGTGTGTTCTATGAGCAGTTGGCTAAGAGTTTGCCGAAAGGATCGATCGTCTCGATCGGTGAAGGGGAAGCATTGTTAGAGAAGATTATTAGAAACGAAGATCTCGCTCCCGAACGTTGCTATATTGTGGGCGAAGCACCTCGCAAAGGATTGGTACACGAACCGCCAGCTTCGATCGAGAAGACGGCGTGTAATTACAACTATATCGAGACAATTTGGCCAGAATTTAGTTATTACTTACAAGATCGAGATTTCTATGTTGGTGTCCAGACCAAACGTGGTTGTCCGCACAACTGTTGCTACTGTGTATATACCGTCATTGAAGGCAAGCAAGTTCGGATCAATCCGGCTGATGAGGTCGTAGCCGAGATGCGCCAACTATATGATCGGGGCATTCGGAATTTCTGGTTTACCGATGCCCAGTTTATTCCGGCGCGGAAGTATATGGATGATGCGATCGAGCTATTGCAAAAAATCATCGCTAGCGGCATGATTGATATCCAGTGGGCTGCTTATATTCGCGCGGACAATCTTACCCCCGAACTGTGCGATTTGATGGTCAAAACTGGCATGAATTATTTTGAGATTGGTATTACCAGCGGCTCGCAAGAATTGGTGCGAAAGATGCGGATGGGCTATAATCTCCGCACTGTTTTACAAAACTGCCGCGATCTCAAAGCTGCCGGATTTGAAGATATGGTATCGATCAATTACTCCTTTAATGTCATTGACGAAAGTTTTGAAACTATTCGCCAGACGATCGCCTATCATCGCGAAATGGAAAAGATTTTTGGGGTAGATAAAGTCGAACCAGCAATCTTTTTTATCGGTTTACAACCGCATACCCATTTAGAAGAATATGCTTTCAAAAATAATGTGATTAAACCAGGCTACAACCCGATGAGCCACATGCCATGGGTGGCCAAAAAATTACTCTGGAATCCTGAACCGTTAGGCTCATTCTTTGGCGAGGTTTGCCTGCAAGCTTTCCGTGACAATCCTAATGATTTTGGTCGAGAAGTAATGAATATTCTTGAAGCAAGATTGGGTAAATCTGAGCTAGAAGATGCTTTGACTGCACCGGTTGTTACTAAGGAATTTGTCTCAGTAGCTAAGTAGCTTCAGCGATCAGATTTGCAAATAAGAAAACTCCTAAAAGTCCCTAGGAGTTTCTTCATAGGGAGAAGTGCCGCCTAGCAGCGTTTACAATTAACTGCTAAGCATTAGCATTACAGTAATTAGTATTAGCGCTCATGATCGATCGATGGCTATCAATTATTGGGATTGGCGATGATGGTCTTGACGGGCTGAGTCCAGTTGCTCGCACCCTCATCAAGCAAGCCGAATTAGTGGTGGGCGGTGAGCGACATTTAGCCCTCCTGCCAACCACTAGCCAGCAACAATTGACTTGGACAAAACCAATTAGTGATTCGATCGATCTTATTCAACAGCATCGTGGCCAAGCCGTCTGCATCTTAGCCAGTGGCGATCCGCTGTGCTACGGCATTGGTACAACTATTCTTCGACACATGCCGATCGAACAAATCACGATCATCCCAGCGCCCTCGGCCTTCAGTCTCGCTGCTAGTCGGCTTGGTTGGCCATTGCCCGAGATTGAGACCGTCAGCCTCTGTGGCCGCGATCCACATCTAATTAACGCTCTCCTTTGCCCCGGTGCCAGGATTTTGGCCTTGAGTGCCGATTGCTACACCCCTGCGCTAGTCGCCAACATCTTAAATCAACAAAGCCAAGGTAATGTGCAGATCACGGTGCTCGAACACCTTGGCGGTGCTGCTGAAAAAATCATTACCAGTAGCGCTGCTGATTGGTCAGAACAAAAAGTTGCTCAACTGAACATGATCGCCCTCACCTGCCCCAGTACAATGCCGGGGATGTCTCGATCGCCTGGCTTGCCGGATGACAGTTATGACCACGATGGACAGCTCACCAAACGCGAAATCCGAGCGGTGACATTAGCTGCGTTGGCTCCTTTACCCGGCCAAGTACTTTGGGATGTCGGGGCTGGCAATGGATCGATCAGTATTGAATGGATGCGAACTAATGCGCGGAATAGGGCGATATCGATCGAACAAAATTCTCAACGTCGTCAAAATTTAGCCCATAATGCAGCAATGCTCGGTGTGCCCAACCTTCAAATCATTGCCGGTCAAGCCCCAGCAGTTCTCCATAACTTACCAATACCCGATGCCATTTTTATTGGTGGCGGCTTAACGATCCCTAATGTTTTTGAAAAATGTTGGCACCATCTAAAAGTCGGGGGGCGGCTGGTCGCCAACGCCGTCACGGTGGAAACTGAACAACAAATTTTTCAGCTGCAACATCAGTACGGAGGAGATTTGAGCCGCATTGCGATCCAACACGCTGAACCTGTCGGTAAATTTCTCGGCTGGAAAGCCTCAGCACCCATCACCCAATGGTGTGTCATTAAACACTAATTAGTCATCACCCATAGACAACTACATTTCTCTGGGCAACTGTGGTGCTAGCCATCGTAATGCGGCATCGATAGTGGCGACTTGTAGACTTTCGGGTATTGCTGGACGTTGAATCATCACTACCGGCAGTCCTAATTCTTTAGCAGCGACAATCTTCGCGTAGGTGGCGGCTCCACCACTATTTTTACTAACAATGATTTCGATTTGATGTTGCAACATCAAATTCTGTTCAGACAGGGGTATGAAAGGGCCTTTAGCCAAAATAATCTTTCCTGGGGGCAAAGGATCTGGAGGTAGATCGATCGATCGCATCAAAAACCACAGCTCCTGCAAATGAGCATAGCTACTTAACTCTTGCCTGCCGATCGTCAAAAATATCCGCTGCGCTAAACCAGGCAACAGCGCGGCAGCTTCAGCATGATTCTGGACTGGAAACCAGCGATCGCCAGCCATCGGCTCCCAGGCTGGTCTATGGAGCAGTAAGCGGGGCATATCGCAAAGATCAGCAGCCTCAGCCGCATTCCAGGAAATCTGTTGGGCAAAGGGATGAGTAGCATCAATCAGCAGGTCAATATTTTCTTGGTGGAGATAGGTTGCTAGTCCGGAAACTCCGCCAAAGCCCCCGACCCGCACGGCACCAGCATTACTTGCACTGAGAGATTGCTGGGTGCGGCCAGCGAGAGAAGAAATCACGTCAAAGCCGAGAGCCGCAGCTTGTTTTGCTAGCTGCACAGCATCGCCAGTTCCACCCAAAATCAGTAGCTTTTTCATCAGCCCTGAAATTCCTCGTTATCTAGCCCCACAAAGGCTGGACAAACCCCGGTGGGTGTGACCTTAAACCCATACAAAACTGAATCTTCGCTGCCACAACGATTACCACGCTGATAACGACAGTTAGCACAGCAAGCGATCGCACTATCTACTTTATTGCCATAGGCTTCATTCAGCAGCTGCTTAGCCGTGATCCCCCGCAGCACTAGCTCTTCTCCTTGCCAGCGCGCCTCCACCAATCCCGTATCAGACAGACTATGCCAGCGTGGATCAGTAGTGACCCCACTAGATAAAGAGATCGTCACAGATGCCGCATCGGCAGTAAGTTCACCCTGATAGCCCACTTCAATCGGTACGGTAGACTGCATAAAGCTGTCTCCGATGGGAAGTTCTACTAACGTGCCAGTGGCTGGCGAATGAAGCTGGTAGCGACTACTTAGCTCATCTAAGCCCGTCAAGTCTCCTAAATAAGTCGGTGAGCCATGCACAAAAATCACATGCTGAGGACGCAAATTATGAATGAGCTGTGTTGTGCCCACACCATCAGAATGATCGGTCAGAAGATAAGTGTTGCTGTCTATTTCTGCCCCCAAGCACTGGGGCACCAAACATACAGCCGGATTAATTGGCAACTTGCTCGCTTCACTTACTAGCAAAATTTCACTGCCAGACGCTGCACCAGCTGGTCTTTCACTCAACCGCCGCACGCGGGGCTTGACCTTCTCATCCCAAAACAAAGACTGATTGCGCGCGAAGTTTTGGACAGTAGCAGGTAAATGTAATAAACAATGCAAATAGCGATCGCATACTTCGGCAATCGATTCATCCACCCATAGATCGACATCTCTCCCCGTAAACAGATGATGACTCCTCAGCAATAACAGAATTTCTTGAGCCTGCCCCAGCTGTGGTGCCAACAAACCGATCGATCGATATTGCTGAAGTGTGCGGCTCACTTGCTCAACCAAAGCATTTTCTTGCTGGCGGCGATGCGGCTGGCGAGCAGTGCCATAGCTGCCTTCCACGATCAACACATCTGGCCGATGAACCCGAATATCTGTCAAAGATAGCCCTTCGGCAAACCGCGAATTAGATAGAAAAAAGTCACCAGTGTAGAGGAGACTATAGCTGCGCTCTGCGCCTTGATAGGTAAACAGAATGACGGCAGCACCTGGCAAATGGCCAGCGGGCATAATCTCGGCGGTTAGGCCTTCTTGGAGTTCGATCGGACAATTCCAGGGCAGTGCCTGACAGCCATCACTTTGTAATAACTCTGCTGTCACTTCGCTGGCATAAATGGGAATTTGAGGACAAGCCTCATGTAGGGCTGCTAAACCTTGAGCATGATCGGGATGGGCGTGGCTGCACCAGACCAACGATAAATTCGTAGTCGCCAGTTCGGCCACATTTACTAAGCCGCAGTCCAACAGAATTTGGTACGGGCCAATTTTGATTAATAAACACACGCCTTCATCGCCATGACCGGCGGCAAAGGCAAAACAAGATAAATCTTCGTTACTAGCAGGCAGTGAACTTCTCCAACAAAAACAATAGGTCTAATGGGCTGAACCATTACCATGATAATTGTCTGAATTGTAAAAACCATTGCGTGTGCCAAAAAACAGGCAACAGAGGCCAAAGGCGATCGATAGAATTGGCAGAATTACTTTGATATCCATGATAAGTCCGGGTATGTTTGCCTCTACTGTAACCGAATGCCCTACTAGCAGGCATTTTTCCTTAAAGAATATTTAATTCCCGTTTAGTTGGGAAATAGTAGCAAGCTAATAGCCACGATATCTGACTGTTACATAGCTTGGTTTTTACGCTTCAGCCCGAGGCCGAGCAAAAAGACCCGCATAAGGTTCCACTGCAAAAACCAGATCAGGATGACTGAGCAAATCTCGATCGCATACCCCAAAAAGTTCGGCCTCAGTCTGGGCTTTGCGCATATCCCGCAAGAAAAACCCAGCCGCATCCACACTTTGGCCGATGTAGTTGAGATACATTTTTAGATGGCTGAGTCTTGCTTTGTCTGGCACTAGCTTATCGACCTGCATTCGATATAGCCGATCGATATATTCCCGCACCTGACTCAGCGTCACCATCGAAATCTCCTGCCCTGCCAATGCTTCCCGAATTTGCCTAAAAATCCAAGGATTGCGAATTGCCGCTCGTCCGACCATC
Source organism: Synechococcales cyanobacterium (assembly GCA_043755575.1). Taxonomy (GTDB): domain Bacteria; phylum Cyanobacteriota; class Cyanobacteriia; order Cyanobacteriales; family Chamaesiphonaceae; genus JAAFHZ01. The sequence goes on along the minus strand of JAYUSR010000243.1, from coordinate 19,426 downwards.
ACGCCCGCTGCCTGGGTTTGGGACAGCACCGCCAAGGCGCTGGCGGCAGAATTGACATTGCCATTGGCTAACACTGGACACCGCAATCGTTGCACCGCCTGGGCAATCAAATCATAATGCACCGCCCCGTGATACATTTCCTTGACGGTGCGACCATGCAAACTTAGTAAGTCAATATTATGTTTATCGATTAAATTCAGCACTCGATCGAACTGAGATATATCCTCAAAGCCAATCCGCATTTTCACTGTCAATTGACCAGTGACCGCTGCTCGCAACTCTCCTAGAATTCGATCGATCTTATCGGGATCGCGTAATAGCCCACCACCCACATTCTTGCGATAAATGCGCGGAGCAGGGCAGCCCATATTCAGATCAATACCCGCGACTGGATAGTGACTCAATAGTTTGGCTGTCCGCACTAGATCGGGGATGCTTTCGCCAATCATTTGAGCAAATACCGGACGGTTTGTGGTGTTTTCGGTGATCGATCGCAGGATCTGTTTATCGATGCCGGAACTCTCGTGTACCCGAAAATACTCGGTAAAAAAGTAGTCGGGACAGCCATAGTCGGCGATCGCGTTCATAAAAAAAACATCGGTTACATCCTGCATCGGAGCCAAAGCTGTCAATGGTGCTGTTGATTCTAGAGTGTTTACAGTCACAAGGTCTGAAGATGTCATAGATACAGAAATATGAAGAGTCAAGAATTAATTAGATCTGCCGGTAAATCTGATAACATCTCAATCGCTTGCTCACACCAAGTCAACCAACCCGTTTCAAACTGAATACCATTCAGCAAAGTCAGATAGCGAAACCGATCGATCGATCCACACCGCTCTGATTCCTGAAAATGCTTTGATTCAATCTGACGATAAGCATCTAAATTAGCTTGATGTTGCGACTGGTGGTGTGCGAGTTCTTGGCGCAAGGTCACGCGATCGCTTACATGTCCCGCAAATAGCTTCACTAATAAATCATCACGCATGGGGCTGACACTACAAGGCGTGCGAATCCACTCTTGTAGATATGCCTTACCCGCATCGGTAATTGCCAACATCCGTTTATCCGGTCGCCCAGATTGTGGCACCACCTCGGCACGGAGATAGCCTTGCTCCTCTAACTTCGTCACCTCACGATAAATCTGCTGTTGGGTTGCTTGCCAAAAGAAGCCTACCGAGCCAGAAAATTGCTTCGATAGGTCATAGCCACTGTAGCAGCCGTTGCTGAGTGTCGCTAAAAGCGCGTGGGAGAGCGCCATAAAAAACTACCTTAGATTAATAACTTGACATACTCACTTTGTTGAGTATACAGTATTCTATATACTCACTTTGTTGAATACTAGCATTAGTGAGTATGAATACAGCATTTCATCATTTTCCTTGGAGAGCATCATGGCACCAGTAATAGCAGGGCGCTTTATGGCCCAAACAGATGAACCTTTAGTCGTTTTTTTAATTGGAATGCGGATTAATAACTATTTGGCGTTATCGAAATGGCTACCAACAGCCATGGCCATGGGTCCGATGCTAAGTTCCCTCCGCCAGCATCCCGAAAAAGGATTTCTAGGGGCAGAACAATTTCTATATCCGAGCGGATTGGGTCTCATTCAGTATTGGCGATCGCAAGCAGACTTGCTTAAATTTGCCCGTCAGCCCAGCGACGTGCATTTGCAGGCTTGGCAACGTTTTAATAAAGCGATCGGATCAGATGGCAGCGTCGGAATTTGGCATGAAACATACCAAGTAAATCCGGAGCAGACGGAATCGATTTATGTAAACATGCCAGTGTTTGGCTTAGCGGCAGCGACTAATCACGTTCCGCTGGGGAGTAGTCACTAGACAAAGCTTTTGTAAAATATGAGCTGCCGCTATGCAACAATTTAAATCATCTAAGGCTGGCCAAGATAGTCTTTTTTACCGATTTCTACACCGCAATGCCGGAGAATGGCATAAGCAGTGGTGACGTGGAAATAGACGTTGGGCAACACGAAGTAGAGCAGATATGGCAATCCCTCGAAGTTCATGGTTTCTTTGCCCACCGGTAGGGTGATTGCTCGAGCTTCCGAACCATCGATCTGAGCGGGGGTGAACTCACCCAGGTAAGCTACCACTGTTTTCAACCTTGCAATAAGTTCAGCAAAAGTGGTTTCATTGTCTTCGATCGCTGGTGCGTCTAGTGCAGCCAACCTGGCGACTCCTTTTCGGCCAATATCTGAGGCAATTTGGACTTGCTTGGTCAAAGGCAACATATCAGGAGACAGGCGGCTGTTAAGCAATACGGTCGGATCGATTTTTTTAGCTTCAGCATAGGCGGCACCTTTTTCCAGGATCGATGCGAGATTATTTAAAGAGCGGATCAGCGATGGCACTGAAGCTTGGTACATGGAAATTGTCATAGATGTTTCCTGAAATAACAGTATCAGGGACATTATCCTCTGTTTTACGCTCGCCTCGCCGATGCTATTTAGTTGCTAGACGCAAGGTCAGGGGTCATTCGGCGATCGATTGCAATTTATTCATCTTGGCCGATCGACTGGGGATATCAATGCTGGCGGCAAAGTAGTCCGGGCCAGTTTGATAAAATACAATGCGTTTGTCCTTGCTTTGAGAATGAATATTGATTACTCGATCGATCCCCGTTACTAACTCTTGATAATTGCCACCGTTTACATCAGCAATTGCGATTGATTTCTTGTCTTGATGATCCAGCTTTTTATCACTATTAGTATCAGCCTTCACTACTTGATACAAAATAGCCTTGATATTTTTGACAATGGTTTTTTGATTACTGCCAGTGCCTTCCGTGCCAGCTTCTCCTAGCTGTTGGGCGGCCAAAATAGTCGCTCGGTTATCAGGAAAGAGTTTTCGTGATGACAGATCCTGACGATTCACAAAAATATAGTTATTGACTAATGAATCATCACCTTTTTTAGATGAATAATCTCCATATTCGCTATTAGAAAAGTTCATTATTCGACCCTTGCCAGAATAGTCGGTATAAACTGGCGCGATGAGATAATCTGTCCCCTTCGTCAAGGAGAATTCCCCCATTACATATTTTGTTTTTTCGGCTGTCTCATCTTTAGTACCAGGATTGGAAGTAGTCAAGCTGGGGATACTTGGTTTGCGGATATCACAGCCAGCCACTAACATTAAGCTCAGTGCCAACAGCCCGAGGCTACATTTTTTTCCGTTCATCTTTCCTCATTTTGTCTGTGTTGTTGAATAATTTCACCCGAGCTTTTAACTACAGTCGCCAGCTAGCAGTTTCAGGATTTGCGATCGATCAACTTTTTCTTGGCTATTTCTAGGTAGCTCTGGCACGGCGATCCAGGTTTTGGGTAGCTTAAAATTACTCAGCTGACCTTGGATTGCTGTTTGAATATTACTAGCTTTTACCTCTCCTACATAAACTGCCACCACCCGTTCGCCCCATTCTTGGTCTGGAGCACCGAGCACATAAACATCTGTTACCAAGCCAGTCGATCGAATGATCGCTTCTACTTCTGCTGGAAAAACTTTCTCGCCACCGGTAATGATCTGATGGCTATCCCGTCCCAGTATTTGCAAATATCCTTGCTGATCAACCATCCCCAGATCGTCAGTTAGCCAATAACCTGCTGTATTAATCTGCGGATAATAGCCCAGCATCACTGCCTTTGATCGCACAGAAATATGGCTATCAGCTTGAATTTGCACCTGGACATGGGGCAAGATCTGGCCACTGGCATTCACGCCCGCTAAAAAATCTTGGGGCTTCAACGCCGCCACCATCGCCGCTGTTTCGGTCATGCCGTAGCTCAGCGACAAAGGGATTTGGGCTTGCCGAGCCAGGTTGATTAAATCTGGCCACACTGAAGCGCCCCCCACTAATACGGCTCGAAATTGGCGGAGCCAGGCGGCCTGGGTTGGTAACAACCGCTGGAGCTGAGTGGGCACCAACGAAATAAAAAAATGGGGCGGCGGCGACTGACTAAAACGCTGCGGCTTAGTCGGTAGCCATAGCTGGCCGCCCGTAATTAGCGAGCGCCAGAGCTGCATCAAACCACTCACATGATGCAGAGGCAAAGTGCAATAAGAATTGATCGTCTCTACCTGATAAAACTCCTGAAAACCCTGCACGGCTGCTGTCAAAGTGGTGGGGGTATGAATGGCAAATTTCAGTTGGCCAGCAGTCCCCCCAGTGGGAATCATAATTTGACCTTGATGCTGCTGACGATCGACAGTAGCAGTAATGGTTTGAACTTGCTGCCATTCAGCAATTCCCCAATCAGGGCTGGCCAAGAAGATGGGGATGCCGGTAACTATGCCGACCAATAAATCGATAATGAATTCGTCTGCATCATTCGTGGCAACTACTAAATGTGATCGATCGGCTAAATCTTGCTGTTTTTGCGCCAATATGGGTAGCAAATGTGATCTGTCGATCGCTAACCAATTTTGAGCTTGCCGTTTTAAATCCATGGCTGAACTGAATTACAATTAAAAATCAAAATTCTTGATCAGATTACAGGCATTATGTGGCAGTAATAAATTTTGGCAGTGTCATCTGTTCAGACTTTCCAAGAATTAACTGCCATAATTCCGATCAAAGAAAAGCAGACGATAATCATAGTCCAGAACCATCCTTCTTGGATAGCACCGGACTCCACTGCAAAATAAATTGCCATTGGCATCGTTTGTGTTTGCCCAGGGATATTTCCAGCCAGCATTAGGGTCGCGCCAAATTCACCTAAAGCCCGCGCAAATGTTAGTACCACGCCCGCTAAAATTCCAGGTAGGGCTAATGGTAAGGCAATATACCAAAACACTGCTGTTTCTGATGCACCCTCCAGTGTGGCCGCATCTAACAACAAAGAATCGATCTGCTCAAAGGCTCCCAAGGCAGCACGATACATCAATGGAAATGAAACAATAATGGCTGCTAACACGGCGGCATACCATGTAAACACTAATCTCAAATGCCACTGGGCGAGAATCTGTCCCAAAATACCATTTTTACCCAGCAAAATTAGTAATACGAAGCCAACTACCGTTGGGGGAAGAACTAGTGGCGCAATCAAAAAACCTTCTATGATCGATCGACCTCTGCCACGATAAAGATACATTTTATAGGCAATTATCGTTCCCAATCCAAAGGTGATAATCGTCGCTAGTAACGATACTTTTAGAGAAATCCATAATGGGGAAAGATCAGGTATCAACATTTAACTAAGATTAAGAACTAGCAATACCAAATCCGTATTTTTTAAATATAGTTTTTGCCGAGTCACTTTGTAAAAAATCCATATACTGCTGAGCTGCATTTAAATACTTACTAGACTTTAAAACTGCGATCGGATAATGAATTGGAGCATAAAGTTTTTGATCAATAGTAACTGCAACCGTGATTTTATCAGAATCTTGAGCATCAGTAATGTAGACGATCCCGGCATCTACATCACCTGTCTCTACAGCTGTTAGTACAGCTTTAACATTATTACCCAGCACCAATTTGGATTTTATCTGTTTCAAAATTCCTAAATTACTTAAAGCTTCCGTTGCATATTGTCCAGCTGGAACGCTACGGGGTTCTCCAATTGAAATCCGCTGAACCACTGGATTGATAAGTTGTTTAAGGTTAGTCACAGATCCAGATTTTTTCTGAGGGGTGATCAAAACTAACTGGTTCGTCAACAAATTTTGGGAAGTACCTGCTGCCAATAACCCTTGTTTTTGAAGAGCATTCATTTGCTGATTAGCCGCCGAAATAAATACATCGACCGGAGCGCCTTGCTCAATTTGTTGTTGCAAGGAACCAGATGAGGCGAAGTTATAGTTAATCGTTTGACTAGAATTGGCCTTGGTATAAAGTGGCGTAATTTCTTGCAAAGCTTTCTGGAGGCTCGCTGCTGCGGAAACTAGTAGTACAGAGGATTGAACATTAGAATTTGGCACCCTCCGTGGAGTAATTGAGGTAATTTGGGTGCAAGCCACCAAGAGTATCTCTACTAAAAAGCTTACCAGTCCAACTTGCCAATACTTTGTCCTCATTTTTTCCTTAAAGATCAAGATATCTTCTAATGGCGACCAACTCCTAGATACAACTCACCAATTTTGGGATCGTTGAGCAAGTCAGCACCACGCCCTTCAAACTTATCTTTACCCGTATCTAAGACATAACCCCGATCGGCCATCGCTAATGCCCGTTTAGCATTTTGCTCCACCAGTACGATCGAAGTACCGTTTTTATTGATTTCCTTGATCTGCTCAAATACGTTGCTTACCAACACTGGCGATAAAGCCGCAGAAGGCTCATCTAGTAGCATCATCGTCGGCTGTAACATCAACGCCTTACCCATAGCCAACATTTGACGCTCGCCACCAGATAAAGTACCGGCTGCTTGGGTGCGGCGCTCCGCTAAGCGCGGAAACATGGTGAAAACCATCTGCTTCAGCGGTTTGAGATCTACCTTGCGGGTAAAAGCCCCCATTTCTAGGTTTTCTTCAACCGAGAGCGATCGAAAGACGTTGGAAATTTGTGGTACGTAGCATAAGCCTTTTTGCACAATTCGATCTGGTGATAAGCCCCCAATCTGTTCACCCTTGAACAGAATCTGACCAGTATGCGGTGTCAATAAACCACAAATTGCCTTGGCCAAGGTAGATTTGCCAGCACCATTGGGTCCAATCACTGCGACCAACTCACCAGGATAGACCTTAAAGTTAATACCTTTGAGGATATCTAGATCTTTGATGTAGCCAGCGCGAACATCTTGGACTTGTAGAATCGGTGAATCGGCCATTGGTTTGCGATTGACAGGAACCACCCCATCATAGGCTAGAGATGATTTTGAGACAATCTGTCTCTACCTTTTAATTACTGTTAAGGTTTCACCAACCAAGCTTTAATACCCTGTTCTTGCATTTGTTTCACTACTCCAGAAGCTGCTGCCTGGTTAGAGAAATTGCCTAAAAACACTCGATCGCCTTGCATCGTAGCCTGGGGTAACAAGGATTGAATTTTGGCCAAGTTGCGGGGGTTTACAGACTTTGCAAACACCGTATAACCACTGGTAGAAGCTGCTGTCGCCGCGGAGGGCTGGTAGTAAAATTGATCCGCCATGGGGTTAGCTGCTGGCGACTGCTGGCCAGACAATTGTTGAATGCTGGGCGGTAAAAGATTGCGAATTAAGCCATCGGCTAGCCGACTAGTTGGGGCGGCGGCTGCTATGCTGGGAGCGGCGAAAGCTGGCTGGGGCAGCGCGGCACCGATTGCTGGTGAAGAATTCGGTGCAATAGTTGTAGGGACATTTGGGGTCGCCGTTTTGACAATCTCGGTGCCAGGAACGATCAGACTGTTAATGTTACTCAAGCTCAGGTCGCTGAACTCGCCCATCGCCAGATCTGGCCCTTGGAGAACTTCACCTGGGGGTACAACCGGCAACACTGGCGTGGCCGTTAACTGCGCAACTACTGGCACACTCTTTAGCAACGCTGGATGCATGTTGACATAAGACATGCCACCGACAGCGGCGATCGCTACCAGCGAAGACCCAATTGCCAAAGGCATTTTCCATTTAGGGATTTGTATTTTGGTAAGTGCAGGCGTTGAACCAAAACTGCGGATAAGATCCTGTGAGGCTGGTGAATATTCATCAGGAGGTGTGATCGACCCTGGTGTCCTTAAGCTCAAATTCAGATTGTCAATTACTGGCGCTGGACTCCTGAGCACCATTTCCCCAGCAGGCATTTCATTGTCTAAAGAAGTAGACTGGACGGAACTAGATGGCTCGCTGACTTCTTTGTCATAGACGACAAAAGACTGAGAAGGCGGAATCACTTCATAATCTTCTTCCTCTTCGTCGGTCATATTCACCATCCCCGCAGTAGTAAAAGCTCTGTTCAGAGGACCCATCCCACCGGGTCTTTCAATCAACTCTGCCGACTCAAAGGTTTGGACTGCATCCAATTCACCTTTTTTATACCGCCGGTACCTGCCCAGCTCATGTTCTGGATTCAATTCCAACATGCTGAGAGCTTGCTGTAAGTGTGGTAAAAGGTTTTTCCGATCAGTAGTAGACATTGTAGAGACTCGTGACTGTTTTTAAGATTTTAAGTAGCTACTTTATGGTTATTTTAGACTCTTTTGGGTGAAGTTCCTCGTCCGCTGACCGGAGGCTTGGGATGGCCAATGCCATCGGCGCTCTTGACCCAACATCTTTAGTTGACAATGATTCATCAGAAACCGCTCCCTGTTAGCCACAGACTACGAAAATACTTATGCTCTGAACTTTGTAAATTTTTGCAAGCTGTCTGGCCATCTCTGATGGCGGCACCATCATCGCTGATTAATTGCACTCGATATTCACGAGGAGCTGTTACCGACTCATCCGGATACAATACAATGCCCTCTGGCCGAAAATCGGTTGGTAAGGTTACGTCTAGAAGCTGTGGTGAGCTACCCCGATCGCCAGACCACAGATACAGGGCAAAGTCATCGCTACCATCAAAGGAACCCGCAACGATTAGATACTGTTGCAGCTGTGGCCAATACTCCATACTGCGTAAACCCAAGCCGCCTAGATTTAGTTCGATCGGCTTCCCAAATTTGGCGCGGGCAGAAGGATCTAAAACTAAATCTTGGGGGTTTTTGAGTTTCAGGATAATTGCCTGACCATCCGTGATTGGATTACGAAAACCAATCAACATTTCCTGCTTAGGGGTGGTGGCTAACGCCTCAATATTAAGACCACCTGGCTCCTTGGGTGCAATTTGAGCCGCTGTGGCCCAGTCGTATTTCTGCCAGCGTTCATCGGCGATTAGATCAGCCACGAGCTGGGTATAAGAATGGCCGACTTGCTCTAACTGCCCAGACTCCAGGCTCAGTTTGGTGGCAAAAAACTGGTGACGCTTGGGACGGGCTGCCCCTTGGCGATTAGTGCCATGGGAAGTAATCCAGAAAATCAGACCGTTTAAGGAGGTGGAGCCTTCTATATCCACTTCTTTGCCATCGTTAGGCATGAAATAATCATTGATATCAAAGACTTGGACGGGAGAACCATCGGTGTTCGATCGATAGATACTAATGACATTTTGCTCATCGTCGGCCACCACAAAATGTTGATGATCGATCGCCAAAGAACCAGATGAGTCACAGCGACCAAAGTGCTTGAATTCTTCCCCAACTATCAGTCTGATTGTAGCCATTTCTCTACCATCCCAAATTTTATCGAAACCTATCCTAATTTTAAGCCCAACTGCTCTGTCTCTGGGGTTTGCCAAGGTAAATCATGTACTGCTAAACCCTGTTCCTGAAAGATCTGCCGGACATAACGGACATTACTGGGCGAGCACTCTTCGATCGGACAATGCACGAAGAAGTAGGTGTCAGTGTCTGCTGGCCATTCCTTTAACCGGTCTACCCAAGCCATCAAAAATGGCTCGTTAACTTCCTGGCGAGGATGGGAAATATAGCGAATCATGCTAGTAGGTGCGGTGAGCAGCGGCACCTGGGGTTTTTTACAAATAAAAGGCAGCTCCGCATCGGCAGCTGTCTGATAAATAGCCTGGGTATCGAGAGTTACCTGGTCGATGCCCAAACCTGCCAGCATTTTCTGTAACTCAGCACTGGCTGCTGGTTGAAACCATTCCAAATTCCGGACTTCCAGTGCCAAGGGCACACCTACTTTTACCAAGTTAGTCAAAAATTTGCTCAAATCTGGCATCTTTTTAGGCTGATAGCCCGGTGGCAACTGCACAAACACCATCCCCAGCTTCTTGGCCAAAAACTCATCGACTAGTTCCAGAAAGTCGATCGCCTTTGGTAATTGAGGAACCAGCAGACCACTGTGGGTAAAATCGCGCGGTAATTTCAGACAAAAGCGAAATTCATCGGGGGTTTCAGCTTGCCACTTCTCTAGAGTTTTGATCGGGGGCACGGCATAAAAGGTTGTATTTCCCTCGACAGCCGGAAAATATTTACTGTAGAGGTTGAGGTAGTCTTTCGATCGAGTCCCGGCTGGATAGAGATCCCCCGTCCAGCCAGGAAATGACCAGACTGCACAGCCCAGATGAATTTTCATTGAATTGCTATTATCTTCGCTTAAGTTGTTAGGAACTTATCATAACGCTTGCTCACCTCTGTCCAGTTCACCACATTCCACCAAGCCTTCAGGTAATCTGGCCGTTTATTTTGGTAAGTTAAGTAGTAGGCATGTTCCCACAGGTCATTACCCAGCACTGGCAGCATCCCCGACATTAAGGGGCTATCTTGATTGGGAGTTGTGACGATCTGGAGTTTGCCATTTTTTAAGGCTAGCCAGACCCAACCACTGCCAAAGTGTTTAGTACCAGCCTCGACAAACTGGGCTTTAAACTTGTCGAAACTGCCAAAACTGCTATCGATCGCAGCGGCTAGTTTGCCCGTTGGTTTCTTTTCACCATTGGGTTCCATAATTTTCCAATACATGGTGTGGTTGATATGACCGCCACCATTATTTTTGACGGCCTTTTGAATGTCAGAGGGGAGCTTCCTCAGGTTTTCCACCAAATATTCCACCGATTTACCTTGCAGGTTGGGATATTTGGCCACAGCGGCATTAAGATTTTTGACGTAGCCAGCATGATGCTTGTCATGGTGTAAACGCATGGTTCGAGCATCAATATGTGGTTCTAGAGCTTTGTAATCGTAAGTTAGGGGGGGTAATGTAAATTCACTCTTTTCTGGTTTTGCTTGGAGGTCTGCTTTTGCTGGAGTATCAGCCGCTGCCGCCTTGTTGAAAGGAATCGAGCTACCGACCGACCAAGCTGCGGCACCTACACCTAATGTCTGTAAAAACTTCCGACGATACATAAAAGCTCCCCTCAAATTTACACCTTTTAGACTAAGTTAGATGGGGCAATACCCAAAATCTAGTCTTCGGGGGATTGTATCAGGAGGATGATATAAAACTTTACAACATCCTACTTATGGCTGAAATTCACTTAGTTTTATTACTTTAAATCGCTTAATTTAATGCGTGGATCAACAGCTTTGAGCAATAAATCTGCTAGTAAATTACCCACGATCAACATGACTGCTCCCATCATCAAGCTGGCCATCACCAAATAGATATCTTTAGCGGTTACTGCTTTGAGAATTAATTGGCCCAGACCTGGCCAGTTAAAGAAAAATTCGGCAATAAATGCCCCGCTTAATAAACTGGCAAATTCAAACCCCAGCAAGGTAATCAGCGGGTTAATGGCGTTGCGTAAAGCATGAACGTAGATCACCCGATTTTCGGGTAAGCCTTTGGCGCGGGCTGTTTGGATATAATCTTGGCGCAAGACATCGAGCATTTCGCCTCGGGCAATGCGCTGTAAGCCAGCAAAACTGGTAATACTGAGGGCGATTGTCGGTAAAATCAGGTGCCAGCCAACATCGAGCTGTTGACCAAGCCATGACATATCGTCATGGTAAATACTGGTACGCCCGCCGACGGGTAAGAACGGTGATAGATATTGAGCGAAAATCACCAATAGTAAGGCAATCACAAAACTGGGTACGCCTTGGCCAATGTAGCTGATAACCCGCAAAAACCGATCGATCGCCTTATTCTGATGGACAGCACCAACTACTCCTAAGGGAATAGCAATTAGCCAAGTAAAAATAGTTGAAGTTATAGCCAACTCCAAGGTCGCGCTGAGGCGTTGGCCAATTAACTCGGATACCGGACGACCAAACAGAATACTCCGACCGAAGTTACCGCGAAAAACCACCTGACCCAGCCACTTTGAATATTGCATAATGGCAGTGCGTAGGTCTTTTTTATCACTTAAGCCAAATTCTTCAGTTAGTTCTTGCAGCCGTTTCGCCGAAATCTTGGGATCTTGCCGGAAAGCATCCAGGGGATTGCCGGGAGAAAGCTGGACAATTAAAAAACTCAACATCGAGGCCAGTAGCAAGGTCAGTGCTGCTTGGAAAAGACGTTTGAGGATATATAAAAAAGTTTCATTGTACTGAAGCTGACGTAGCCACAGTAGAGGTTTACGAGCTAGTAGAGCCACAGAAGACATGATACAACTTGGGTATAGATGGCCATTAATAGTCTACGACGGTCACGATCGGAACATCTGGTAACTTGGCACGGCCACCCAGATCTTTGAGTTCGATCGCAAAGGCAAATCCCACCAGCTGGCAGTCAATTTTCTTGATCAACTCCCCGGTAGCGGCGGCAGTACCCCCGGTGGCAATCAAATCATCCACAATCAACACGCGGCTACCAGGTGGCAGAGCATCTTGATGAATTTCTAATCGATCGATCCCGTACTCCAGCTCATAATCAATGCTATGCACAGCGGCAGGCAACTTCTTGGGCTTCCGCACTGGCACAAAACCTAAACCCAACTGATAAGCCAAGGGCGTGCCAATAATAAACCCGCGTGACTCAATACCCACAATATAATCGGGTTCAAGCTCGGCACATTTAAGGCTCAAAATATTTACCAAACTTCGCAGACCATCGGCATCACGCAGGAGCGTAGTAATATCTCGAAACAAAATACCTGGGAAAGGAAAATCTGGAATATCGCGAATTAAGGCTTTAATATCCATTACTGAGCAATTGAAATGACTGATTAAAAGAATATAGTGCCACAATCTTGCCGCAGGAATTTTTGCTAGGCACAAAAGCTCGACCAACAAGTCGGGTATCCTAGATCTATTAGAAGTTTTCTGTGTTTCTGCCAGCTTCGCTGCCACCTATGAATTCTACCGCTGCAATTGTTCCCGTTTCCACCAATCTGAATCCATTTATCTTAAACAATCTCCCGGACATTCCACTGGAGACTACGGGTTGTCCGCGTCGCGCCAAACTCGAAATTGATTTGTTGTTGCTGGCCTTAGAAGCCCTGGAGCTGGGTGGTGCTGAGCAAATGCTCGATATGGCCAGAGATCTAGAACTAGGCGGCATCATTAAGAACCGCACTGTTCTATGGCGGTTGCGAGCAACAAACCCACTGCGACGGGCGCACAGCCGCCAGATTTTGACCATCAACGAAGCGAAGGCGATGGTTATTGTGGGTTGTCAGTTAGCCCGCCGTTTGACCGTCAATATTCGGCAGTTGCTCTTAGAGCATCAACAGCTCAGTGATAAGTGCTTACCCCCAGAATGTAATTTTCGGCTATCAGAATATTTAGATTTATTTCGGGCACATTTTCGCAGTCGGATGAATCCGCGCCGCTCTTTGGTGATTGCCTATGCCGATGATGAAAAACTCAATGAACTAGGCATTGATCTGCTCGGTAAGCTGCTGTTTTGTACTGGCACGGCGGGGATGCAAAGATTTTGGATTAGTTTGTTTGATGGAGAGTTGAAGTAATGACAATCAGAAGACAGTACAGCCTACCTAATTGCTCGCTGGTTTTGAATGGATTGGGCGACTTTAATCCTGCTTCTAATGCCAACACTCGCCCCTTGATGTCTACGCTAGTCAATGCGGAATGTTACTTGGTTGGCCAAGAGCAAACCATCAATGGGGGACTGGAATTTCTCAAACAGCTAATTTCTACGGTGAGTAATTACACCCAAAGGTTTTTGAGTAGCTTTACCCATCCTCATTTAGTCGAAGATGGGGGCTTAATCCGCCTCGAAAAAGGTAATCTAGAACACCAGCATCGTCTGATTAGTAAGAATGATGGCAACACCACCGTCTGGGAATTGAGCACGGTGCAATTATTTGATCTAGCTGAGGCGATCGATCAGTTTTTAGCCGATAGTATGACATTGCCAGACTTAGTAGTGGCACTTCGTCCCACACCGAAAGGCCGTAACAATCAGCTGACTAGTCAAGCGGCTCCGATTGGCCTGGGTCTCACTGGTCTGGCGGCTACGGCTTTGGTTTTCTACCTGTTGCCAGCTCCCAAAAATATCGCTCCAGTTGTCCCGCAGCCAGTTCCTCAGGAACAACCGAAATCCATCCCAACGCAATCGAGCCAATCGTCACCAATTCAACCAAAATCTATCCCAACACCACCGAGCCAACCAAAATAGTTAAATAATGTTGCATTCTGCTGTTTGAAGCCTTGGTCTAGCAACTATGCTGAAAGACCAAGGCCAAGCACTTCAGTAGAGGAAGCACCAACATGATCGAAAAGATTGTCGTCACCGTTGCCGGATTGGGTCTGTGTGAGCAAATGCTCAAAATGCTGCTCGAGATTCCGGTGCTGCAACAGGCCAAGATTACGGTTCTGCATGTGGTGCCACCTCAAGTCACCTCCGAGCTAATGGCCGAAAAATTGGAAAAGGGTGGCAAAATTTTGGCTCAAGCGATTGCCAGCCTCAATCTGCCACCCGCTAAACTCAAACCCTTGTTAGTGCAGGGTGAACCGAAGGATACAGTTTGTCAGGTAGCGATCGATGAACAAGCTGATCTGTTGATTATCGGTTCTCGGGGCATGTCACGGTTAGAGTCCATATTGTCTAACTCGGTTAGCCAATATGTGTTTCAACTAGCCTCTTGCCCCATGCTGCTGGTGAAGGACGATGCCTATATTAAGCATATCAACCGGGTGATGGTAGCCTACGACGACTCGATATCAGCGCAAGCTTCACTTCAGATGGCTCTGTTGATGCTGCGGGATGTTAAAGGTAGTCAATTGATGCTGGCCAGAATTACGGCAACCCAGAAAGCAGCTAATGAGATGGTACCGGAGAAAGATCCGGTGTTGATGCCAGCGATTGCCGCTGCTAAAAAAATGCAGGTGGATTACAAATGTGTGGTTGCTGGTGGCAATGCAGGTAAAGGGATTTGTGCGCTGGCTAATGAGTACAGCGCCGATCTTTTACTACTAGGCTCGCCAGATCGGCGGCCATCGATCGCCAAAACGCTGCCAGATCTCGATCGACTGTTAGGAAATTCAGTTTCAGACTATGTGCGGGTTCATGCCCCTTGCCCCATCTTGCTGACTAGATCTCCTGGCTAGCTAAGCCTTTATAGTCGCAGTGCGACGCTCTACCCTAGTAGAGCGTCGGGCATATGTGTTTTAGACGGAAGTACGCGCATAATCATCGTCAAAGCGCACAATATCGTCTTCACCTAAATATTCACCGTTTTGGACTTCAATCATAATTAATGGAATTACCCCAGGATTCTCTAGTCGATGACTAGTACAAGGGGGCACATAGGTAGATTGGTTGCTGTACAAGATTTTTTCTTCGCCATCACAAGTTACTTTGGCGGTGCCAGATACGACAATCCAGTGTTCACTGCGATGGTGGTGCAGTTGAAGACTCAAACGGTGATTGGGCTTAACTTCAATACGTTTGATTTTGTAGCCTTTGCCTTCTTCTAAGACAGTAAAAGAACCCCAAGGTCTTAATTCGGTGGCGGCGACCGCGTTGAATTCAGATGTAGATATTGGTGTCTCAGTTTGAATTTCTAGCATGTTTAACACTTTAGGATTTTAAGCACATTCTGAAAGTTTACCCACAAAAGTTACTAATTTCCATCAGCACGATTGTTTATCACTAAATATTCAAAGAATAGGAAGTATGGATAGTAATCAATATAATTGAGTTATCCTCATCGTATTTTTAATCCACGTCAAGATTGCTGGAAAGAGTATTTTATCTGGTCTATAAATAGACTAATGATTATTTTTTATGTGGCGCATCATCAAAACCCTCCTCGTTACCCAGTATGCTTACATGCTGGAATATCGTGCTGAACTACTGTTGTGGGCACTGGCTGGTTCATTGCCAATTATTTTAATGGGCATTTGGAACCAAGCAGCGGCTAATGGACAATTTGAACTCAGCGCCATTCAGTTTATTCGCTATTTTTTAGCAGTGTTTATTGTGCGCCAAATGAGCGTAGTGTGGGTGATTTATGAATTTGAGCGAGAAGTGGTCGAAGGTCGGCTTTCTGCACGGTTGTTACAGCCCTTAGATCCAGCTTGGCATCATCTCACTTCCCACGTTAGCGAAAGACTGGCGCGGCTACCATTTCTTGTGGCGATGGTGGTGTTGGGCTTCGTACTCTATCCCCAAGCGATGTGGCTACCCAGCATTCTCCAAGTTTTACAGTTTTCGCTGGTAGTAGTATTGGCTTTTGGCTTGCGCTTTTTGATTCAATACACTTTTGCTCTCTGTGCTTTTTGGACAGAACGGGCGATGGCGATCGAACAACTCTGGTTTTTATTTTATCTATTCTTATCGGGCATGATTGCTCCGATCGAACTATTTCCCACACCATTGCAAGCCTTTATTCAATGGACTCCTTTCCCCTATATGATTTATTTTCCGGCAGCTATTTTGGTGGGGCTGCCGGTAAATATTGGCCAAGGATTGCTGGCGATCGGACTCTGGTCAGGAATTTTTTGGGTGTTGAATCGCTGGCTGTGGAAACAAGGACTAAAACAATATTCGGGTATGGGTGCTTAAACAGCGTAGCTACTAAATTAGATATGATCTACCGATTTAGTAGCTACAAGGAACTTTTGATTTTAACTGTTAGAAGTTTTCACCGAGTGCGCGGTAATTAGCATTAGCTTGGCCACTACTTAGTCCTGGGGAAGAAACAGCCATGGAATTAGCACCAGCACTACTGTTACCTTGTTGACCCTCGCTACCAGCCGCCGCCCTAGCCGTGGTACTAATCCCATTAGGCTCAACTTTTAAATCAGATTGTGATCCTCCATTGACCCGAATCTGTTCATCAGCAATCACAAAACTAGATCCCCCGGAAGATGCACTATCTTCCTTGGCTCCACTATTTAAATTTTCGCGTGCTCGGACAAAACTTCCCCCAGAAATAGTGTTGCCCTGATCAAAACTGGGAGCAGCTTCTATTTTGCCGGGCTGAGTAGCAGAAACTGCACTATTTCCCTGCACGGTAGAAGTATTGGTGCCAGCTTGGCTATTTAAGACATTCCCAAAAATCGTGATCCCCAGCACACTGACTAAACTACGGACTAATAATTTGTTAGACATTTTGAAATCCACCCTGTTTTACGCAAAAAGTAATTATCACCGAGACTTTAATGACCTTTGATTACGGTCAAGCCAGCAAACAAATGTTTACGGGTTTGATGAGGTTGAAAAGAATGCAGCATAAATATAATACTAATACATAAAAATTTTAGTTTAGCTTTGCCAATAGGCTGGGTAGCTATACAATTCTTTATATTGGCTCAAGCTGCTGTTGATTTACCTGGTTATTTGGTGAACTATAGGCGACTTTTAGAAACCGCCTCAAAACCACTTTTGTAACAAACAGTCAGCAATCTTAGTTGCAGCGCCAGCCCGACCCATCCGCACCAAACCATTAGCATAAATGCACTTCAATCTCCCCGCATCAGCCATTAATTTCAGTACCACTAGCCCTAATGATTGAGGACTTTCTAGCAAAATTACCGACTCTCCTAGTAAGCAAGTCTGGCGCTTGGCGAACAGCGATGTAAATTGTGGTCCGGCACCAGGCATAATAATCGCAGGTTTACCCAAACCGACAAACTGCTCGGTGGCCGTACCGGCCATGGCAATCGCCACTTGCCCATAAGCTAGACAATCATTGTATTGATCGATCCACAAATTCAGCGTGCAATTTTGCTTGACCCAGCCAGCAGTGGTTGGTTGCCATTGAAATTGATGTAATAGCTTCTCAAACTCGGTGGTATCTAAAGATGGTGTAATAGCGGCCACCGCGCCGATCGTTTTATCTACTGGGTGGCAAACTAGCAAACTATCCAAGCCCTGTAAAATCACCGCCCAATTTTGATAGGCTTCGGGCGGTCGGGAGCCGGGAATTAGTGTTAGCCAGAGATCGTTTTGCTCGGTTGGTTTCCAATTCGTTTCCAACCCATCCATCATCGGATTTCCTAAATCAAAAGTGGGAATCCCAAACTTTTTTAGGGCTGTGGTGGTGATTCGATCACGCGGAAATACTGCCTGGCAATTGGGTCTACTCAGAAGCCAGCGCTCCCAAGGAAAATACACACCCCCCAACCGAGATTCGATACTGGCCGGAGCCAACAATTGGCCATCGGGGTGGCGCAAATAATATTCCGATTTAGCCGTCCCCACAAAGGCATACTGTGCACCACTCTGCCAAGCCAACACCAACGGCACCAAATCGCCCACCGCCAAAATCCGACCACCAGTAGCGGCCCAACGACGTACCGCTCGCCACTGTTCGATCGATAACTTAATCAACCCACCCTGCACATCTCGCCACAACTGTTGGCCATCTTGATTAAACCCCCCGGAGGGCATGGACTTCACCTTGCCCCAAATGGGAATATCTAAGCGCTGATAGGCTTTGCCCTCACCCACAATCGGCAATGCTACTAGCTCCATCCGTGGCGACTGCTTTTGTAATTCTGTTAGAATTCTGACCGCAATGACATCTTCGCCATGACCATTGCTCAGACAAAGTAATTTCATTGCTGTTCGCCGAGTAATTCGCTATAATTAGGGTACAGCATGGGGCTGTAAAGGTTTCGACGTGTTGGCGAAAGCTGCACTGTGATTCAGGTCGAGAGGGAGTCTACTCTCGTAAATATCGGCTCAAAATAAATATAGATGCAAACAACATTGTACCTTTCGCTCGTAAAGCCGCTCCTGTAGCTGCTTAAAAACACTTAAGATTAATTTCTAAGTCCGAGCATTTATAGTATGACTCCGTTAAATACTATAGATAACCCCCAACGGATGCTCTATTTAGCCGTCTTTGGTAGGCTACCTAGCTAAGATTTATCAAAGAATCCTGTGATCCGGGACAATGGATTTCTCCCGCCCCAAGGATTAGAAGGGCTAAACCTGTGAACGAGCGGAAAGTAAATACCCAAGGCGGACGGCAGTTCGACTCTGCCCAGCTCCACTACAATCTCGACCAGAACATTAGCGACCAGCAAAATTACTATAATTTGCTGGTCGCTGTTCTACAGATGCTTATTTATTGGTATTATTACGCCTGAAGCTGAGTTGTGCCATAGGTTGGCGAACAGGAAATGTAACACATGGGTAAGTCTATAGATTTCAACGGTCGCCCGATCCATTTTATTGGGGTTGGGGGAATTGGCATGTCGGCGTTGGCCTACGTGCTAGCTCGACGACAGTTACCAGTGTCTGGCTCCGACCTGCGACGCACTAATATTGTCGATCGACTAGAGTCTGTTGGCGTTAAGGTTTTTATGGAGCAAACCGCTGCTAATATCGAATTCTTTGGAGACCAACTGCCCCAGATAATTTGCTCTACTGCTATTAATAAAAGCAACGCCGAGTTAGCCGCCGCACTGGCTAAGGGCTGCGAAATCTGGCATCGATCGGATGTGCTGGCCGCGCTCATTGCCGAATCTAATAGTATTGCAGTAGCTGGTACCCATGGTAAGACCACTACAAGTAGCATGATAGGCTGCATTTTGGTGGAAGCTGGACTCGACCCCACAATTATTGTGGGTGGGG
>JAYUSR010000242.1:0-3071 GCA_043755575.1 Synechococcales cyanobacterium | reverse complement strand
TTGCAACGGCGATAGATTTAATAGATTCTGATCATCTATGCAACTGGTTTATGCACTGCTGCTACTTTCCCTTATAAACCCGCAAACCGCTGTATCATTTACCTTGGCAATCTGCTAATGTAAAGCTATCACCTGGACGTGTTACCCAGTCTATGTTGGCACTTTTAATTGATATTGGAACTCCGGCTGACTTAGCAAAAAGTCGCGGAAAGTCTCCTGGTCGAACCAAAGAGTTTAAATGTACTCCCAGAACTCGCTATCCCGTAGCTAGAAAAACTTATTCTCGACCCAAAAAGCCCAAAGAAGACAAGACAGCAGTAGTTGCCTAGTACTTTTTATTGCTTAAAGTTTTCATTCAGTCGAATTAGATTCCGACTGGGTGCTTTTCCGTGGACTCGCTTAGTCTAAACTCCAGATAATAACCGCAGCATCGCATAATTTCGCTTGCCCATTGGTGTAGAGCGATCGATCGCGTCAATCAGCTGCTGAAATAAGGCGACTGAAATCCCTCTCGTGTCTTTGTATGTTTGAGCTTTCACCGACTTGATATCGTTCAGCCGAAAAGCGCACAGACCCCGCTTAGCCGCATGGGTCACGAAAGACCGCAGTGCCGCCAGCCGAGCATTGAGGGTGGCCGCTGATAGCCCAGCTGCTAGTAAGTAGGTGTGCCTAATTAAACTTAAGATAGGCTTTAGTCTGGACAAGGGTTTCAGGCCGATTCATCTTATATTTAATTGAGCCTTGCTACTTAGGTGTCCCCGATAGGACAGGACTCGTCCGATCGCCTCATGCTCTGAGAGATTTAAAAAAGAACTGATAGTTTCTGGGGATACAGCGGTGTCGAACTCCCGGCGGAAGAAATCCTTAAGCCCAGTGGCATAGGAGCGGCGGGTGGCAGGACTGAGCTGGATGGCCAGAAATTCATCCCACACATTGGGCACTGCTGAAGCTTGCTTAGACACCAAGGAGTCATCTGGCCTGGTCAAGACTATTTGATAATTGGACATCGGTTCTCAGTGGTGAATTCATCAAGTTTATCCAGAAGTCTTAGACCTTCAAGAGCATCTCCTCGCGCAGCCATCAACTTAAAACGGGTATGAGAATCAAATTCTACTAATGCAACAGTAGAAAGCTCCTCAATCAGCTTGTTCACACTGATTCCCTGAGATTCAGCAAGCTTCTTCAGTCTGAGGTGTTTATCATCCGGTATCCTAAAAGTCAAAGTTGCCATTGAGTTAACTCCTAATGATTTGCTCTGGTTTCAAAATTGATATATTTGGGAACGTCAGCTCAGGCGATCGAAAATCCTTAAGATTATTGGTGACAATAATCTGGGCATTTCCAGCCACCGCCAACTCGATTAGATGGTTATCGCCTTCATCTTTGAGATTTGGTCTCCAAGAGTAGTAGATTTTCGTCCACTCAGCGACGCTCATGAAAGCAGCAATCAAACTATCAATGTCAGCTTGTTCCAGAAAACATCTGACTAAAATCTCCTCCCTTCCCATCACTGCTTCGTATTCAGAGAACAAAACAGTTCCCATCAGAGGTCGATACTCGCCTAGTAAGCAGCGTCGAATCAATTCCCTGCTCGGACCTTTGGCACCAATCAAGGCACTGATAAAAACACTGGTATCAACAACAATTTTGGTACTCATTAGTAAAATGATAGCATATCTGATGTCATGCTTATAATTAAGACACTTTTTTTATGCGCTCAAACCTTATCTAGCAGAGAATTTAAAATCCTTAACTCAGTTCCTCGTTCTAATGTTTTCACTGATGAAGTGACACATAAAATTATTTTCTAGTAAGGCTTTAGAGTTATCCTGTAGCGCTTTTCCAGCCTCATGTTTGGGGTCGAGCACCAGCGGTGATTGAGCGAGACAGGAGAATTCAGCCCCAAAAAGGCTGATATCCCGTATATTACATTGCAACACAGTACTACAGGCTACTGATAAGTGTAAATATCACGCATCCGACAAACATCCGACAAAATTGAGATGCTCGATCGCTGTCGTGATATAATCGAATAGTTGCAAACCATTTACCATCAGCGTTTAGAGGTTCTATGACAGTCGCTACCGTTCCGACAACTTCTGTCGATACTCAACCATTACTACTTGATGTCACCAATACAACACTGACGGTTACACCAGAGCAGTTCGATATCTTGTGTATCGATAACCCTGATCTGCGACTTGAATTGACCCCAAATAGAGAATTGATTGTTATGGCTCCAGCTGGCGGTGAAAGTAGTGAAAAGAATGGAGATTTATTCCTTGAAGTTGGTATTTGGAACCGACAAACCAATCTAGGTCGAACATTTGACTCTTCCGGCGGCTATGACTTCACTGCACTCGGCGGTGGCAAGCCTGCTCCTGATGTCTCCTGGATCGAGAAATCTCGATTAGAAGGGGTGAACATCGTTGGGTTCATTCCGATCGTCCCCGACTTTGTGATTGAACTGCGCTCTGCTACAGACAATTTGAAACCATTGCAAGAGAAGATGTTTGAATACCAACGGCTTGGAGTGAAGCTGGGATTACTCGTCAATCCTAAAAACAAGCAGGTAGAGATCTATCGCACTGGGCAAGAGCCACAAGTGTTAGAGTCTCCGGCTTCGATCGATTGTGATGAAGTGATGCCCGGTTTCGTATTGAGCCTAGACAAAATTTGGTAACACCGAAAAATCTTCAATGCCCAAGAAAGTCGCCTATAACTGCGCCCAATGTTCTAAGCTAAGTAACACTGAAGCCCAGGCTAAACCTTGCTGGGACGGCCAAAGATGCCCGAATCGTCGTCACTATCAGCGCAACAAGCAGAGGATTAGCCTGGAGCGGAAGGTCTCTCGTTCTGTGCGGTTGGAGAGTGATGAGCCAGAGGAGTTACGCCAAAGGCCACGCACGATCATACTCAATCCCCCCGTTGGCATTACTGCCAGCATCATTTTCTACCGAGAACGAAGGGACGCGCCGGTACATGCGATCGCTGCTGAAGTCTGGCAGGGTGGTCAAGGGAAAATATTGTCGGTACAGCCGATGCACTGTATGGGTTTGTCTCCAAGTCAG
>JAYUSR010000241.1:0-9283 GCA_043755575.1 Synechococcales cyanobacterium | reverse complement strand
ATGGCTATTCGCACTACAGAATTAAACCAAACAATCTCTTCTGAGCAAACTCTAGCTCACTTAACATCAATTTATCAAGAGCTAATCCAGTTTAAACGAGGTTTAGAAGCTGGTCTGGGCGTATCTAATCCAGTTGATCGCCGGAATGTTAAATCTGAACGTCTCAACAGAATCAATAATCGTATTGCAGAGCTAGAAAATATTCCATCAAGCATCACAAAACCACAAATCAAAAAAACCATCAGTGTTTTAGATAGTTGGAAGGAAAATAAGAACGTCCAAAAAATTCTGCGGGATTATGCTGAGGGCGATCAATCCAAACTATTGATCGATGAATATGTCACTAACTTAGTAAATGACACTACTAATCTGGGCTTATTACCAATGGAAAAAGCCCAAGCTGTCTCCCTTAGATTGTCTCTAGATGCGATGTTATTGCGGATTGACGTAAAAAACTAATGTGTTCAGCCAGCTTCATAACTGCCAGATTTACCGCCGGTTTTACTAAGGAGCCGAACTTGGGTGATCTCGATCGACTTCTCCAAAGCTTTAGCCATATCGTACAAAGTCAAGGCACTCACGGTCGCTGCCGTCAGGGCTTCCATTTCTACGCCTGTTTTACCTTCAATCTTGACGGTGGCCTGAATACGGTAGCCGGGGAGCTGCGGGTCGCTAATGATTTCAATTACGACCTTGCTAATTGGCAGCGGATGGCACAGCGGAATCAGGTTGGCAGTTTGTTTGGCGGCCATAATGCCAGCAATCCGCACAGTGGCTAGCACATCGCCCTTGGGGCTATTACCACCTTCGATCGCTTCCCAAGTGCCGATCGACATTTTTACACAGGCTTCAGCGGTAGCAGTCCGCTTAGTAATGGCTTTGTCAGCCACATCGACCATCCGGGCTTCGCCAGCAGCGTTGAGGTGAGTAAGTTGGTTGTCAGGAAAATTATTTCGCATTTATAAGAAAGCCCGTGTTATAGTAAGAACCGCGCTAGGGCAAGTAGCTCAGTGGATAGAGCTTCTGACTACGGATCAGAAGGTCGGGGGTTCGAATCCCTCCTTGCTCATCGTTAGGCAAAAGCGGCCAAGAAAATTAATTTTTAGCCGCTTCTGCTTTTTCAAATAAAATTCTGATTCATCATCTCTTCAATAAAGTTGGTGTAGACTTCACCAGCCAAAAAGGCCGGGTTTTCGAGAACTCTTTGATGGAAGTTGATCGTGGTGGGTACACCAGTAATGGCGCATTCCCGCAGCGCTCGCCTCATTCTTTTGATGGCCATGTCTCGATCGACACCCCACACAATCAATTTACCAATCAAAGAGTCATAGTAAGGCGGAATTTCGTAATCGGTATAAATGTGCGAATCCATCCGCACACCAGGACCACCGGGAGCCAAATAGCCACTGATTTTGCCAGGGTGGGGCCGAAAGTTATGCTCCGGATCTTCGGCATTGATCCGACATTCGATCGCATGACCCTTAATGACGACTTGTTCTTGGGTAAAAGATAATGGATACCCCTGGGCTATCCGAATTTGCTCGGCAATCAAATCAATGCCAGTAACCATCTCAGTCACCGGATGCTCTACCTGAATACGGGTATTCATTTCCATGAAGTAGAAGTTACCTTGACTGTCGAGTAAAAACTCGACGGTACCAGCACCCGTGTAATTAATAGATTTAGCCGCCGCGATCGCCGCCGCTCCCATCTTGGCTCTAATTTCCGGAGTTACCGCCGAACTAGGCGCTTCTTCCAGCAGCTTTTGGTGACGGCGCTGAATGGAACAATCCCGCTCACCCAAATGCACCACATTACCAAAGTTATCAGACAAGATTTGAATCTCGACGTGGCGCGGTCTTTCCACAAAGCGTTCGATGTATACACCACCATTACCAAAAGCCGCTTCCGCCTCGCCCTGCGCCGCCCGATACATCCGCACCAAGTCGCTTTCGTCTCGGACTAGACGCATCCCGCGTCCGCCACCGCCAGCAGTGGCTTTAATCATCAAGGGATAGCCAACTTGAGCAGCCACCACCAAAGCCTCATCTTCGGTTTCTAGTAAACCTTCGCTGCCGGGAATGGTGGGCACCCCAACCCGCTTCATCGTGTCCTTGGCGGTAGATTTATCGCCCATCGATCGCATGGCCAAGGGCGAGGGTCCAATGAAAGTGATTTGATGGTCGGCGCAGATTTCCGCGAAGCGAGCATTTTCTGATAGGAAGCCATAGCCGGGATGAATGGCACCAGCGTTGCGGGTTAGAGCCGCTGCAATAATATTGGGAATGTTGAGATAGCTTTTGCTGCTGGCTGGTTCGCCAATACAGACGGCTTCGTCGGCGAGCTGAACATGTAAAGCCTGTCGATCGACTGTGGAATGGACAGCCACGGTGGCAATGCCCATTTCACTACAGGTGCGAATGATCCGGAGGGCGATTTCGCCTCGGTTGGCAATCAAAATTTTAGAAAAAGACATTTGTTCAGCTCTGGCACAATCAGCCGCTAGCCCTTATTGGCTAACATTCCTAGTCAATCTTACTATGTCTGTGTTCAGGTTTACTGTACTGAATAATTAATCACCAGAACCTCAATTGTATTGCCAAAACCTAACCAACCAGCCCAGAGGTACGGGAAACCCCACCCCATAGAGTTCCATACAACGCCCAGAATATAGACAGAATATTAACTTCGGCAGCTAAACCACTCAATCATCTATCAGCCAGCCGCACTTGCACTGGGGAATCTGCGCCCCAGGTTCTAATATAATCAGTATGCTCTCGATCGGGAAATTATAGAGGATGGGTAAAGTAGTCGGCATTGATTTAGGCACAACCTACTCGGTAGTAGCCGTGATGGAAGGTGGCAAGCCAGTAGTCATCGCCAACGCCGAAGGCACACGCACTACCCCCTCCGTCGTGGGCTTTAGCAAAGACGGTGAACGGTTGGTGGGTCAACTAGCGCGGCGACAGGCCGAAATGAACCCCCAGAATACGTTCTACGGAGTGAAACGCTTCTTGGGACGGAAATACGCCGAACTAAGCCCCCAGGCCAAGCAAGTTCCCTATACCATTCGCAAAGACGACAATGGCAACGTCAAAATTCGCTGTCCCCGCCAAAACCGCGAATATGCCGCCGAAGAAATTTCGGCGATGATTCTCCAGAAGCTGGTCGATGAAGCAGAACGTTATTTGGGCGAAGAAGTTACGGGAGTCGTCATCGCCGTACCCGCCTACTTTAACGACTCCCAGCGCCAAGCTACCCGCGATGCTGGCCGAATTGCTGGTTTAGAAGTACTACGAATTTTAAATGAACCTACTGCTGCTTCCCTAGCCTATGGCCTAGACAAGAGCGAAATGCAAACCATCCTGGTATTTGACCTCGGCGGCGGAACCTTTGATGTGTCTATTTTGGAAGTGGGTGACGGCGTATTTGAAGTCAAAGCTACTAGCGGCGATACTCAACTCGGTGGTAATGACTTCGATCGCAAGATTGTGAACTGGCTGGCTGATGAATTCCTCAAGACTGAAGGTATTGATCTGCGGAAAGAGCGCCAATCCCTCCAGCGCTTGGCCGATGCCGCTGAAAAAGCCAAGATTGAGTTATCGGGCGTGGCCAGCACCGAGATTAATCTGCCTTTTATTACCGCCACCACCGAAGGGCCCAAGCACATTGAAACTAGCTTGACCCGCGCCATTTTTGAGGAAATGTGCGGCGAATTATTGACGCGGCTGCAAGCCCCAGTAAAACGAGCTTTGGCTGATGCGGGGATGACTGCGCGAAACATTGATGAAGTGGTACTAGTTGGCGGTTCTACCCGGATGCCAGTGGTGCAAGATACTGTCCGGCAGATCCTCAATAAACGCCCTAACCAAAATGTAAACCCTGATGAAGTGGTGGCGATCGGAGCGGCGATCCAAGCTGGAGTCTTATCGGGCGAAGTAAAAGAACTCCTGTTGCTGGATGTCACTCCTCTAACCTTGGGACTAGAAACCATTGGCGGCGTGACTAAAAAGCTGATTCCCCGCAATACCACTATTCCAGTGAGGCGATCAGACATTTTTTCTACCTCTGAAAATAACCAAACGATGGTGGAAATCCATGTGGTGCAGGGCGAACGGGAAATGGCCGCCGATAATAAGTCATTAGGTAGGTTCAAACTCACTGGCATCCCGCCATCGCCGAAAGGTTTGCCTCAAATCCAGGTGGCTTTAGATATTGATGCCAACGGCATCTTGCAAGTGACGGCCATGGATCGGATGACTGGCCGCGAGCAGACGATTACGGTGCAGGGCGCTTCGACACTGAATGAATCGGAAGTGCAGCGGATGATTGAAGAAGCCGAACAGTTTGCCACAGCCGATCGTCAAAAAAAGGATAAGGTCGAAAAACGCAACAAAGCCGAATCGCTCACCTACCAAGCCGAACGCCGGATGCGGGAAATTGCCCTAGAATTTGGGATGCAATTCGCCAGCGGGCAACGGCGGCAAGTCGAAACTCTGGTACAGGAGTTAAGAGGAGCGCTACAAGACAATGATGAGCGTGAAGTGGAAAGCATTAAAATCGAGTTGGATGAGCTACTTTACGATATTAATCGGCAGGTGCGGCTACTGACCGACTCTGAAGAAGAGGGCTTCTTTACCACCCTGAAAAAGACCTTGCTTGGGGATGATGACGAATTCTACGACAACCGCGAATATCGAGACTACGGCTCCGGTCGAATGCTCCCACCCGCACCTAATTACGATCCCTATCGTCCCACCGACTATTCCACACCCTACCCGAATAGCCGGGGCTATGATGGTGGCTACAACCGGGCGAATGATGATTACAATCGCCGGAATGAACCCCGCCGAGAAATAAATGACTTCACCGCTGATAGTCGTAACAATGACAGCCGGTCTAGACGACCCCAGTCCGAAGGTGCTTATGAAGCTCGGCCTCCCCAACGTTCCCGAGATGATCGATCGACCTATTCTGAATACCCCGCAGAAAATCGATATCGTGACAATGAGGAGCGGTTATCGCCGCGTAGAGATGATCGTCCTCGCCAACAACCCGACGCTCCAGAAAAACGCAACTATCCGCCCAATAATGAAAGACGCGTGAACACAAGTAATGATAATCTAGAGCGTCGTCCGCCACCGCCACCGACGAGCCAAGATGCCTGGGAAGATGAAGATGAGTGGTACTAACGACTAACACTATGGAAAATATTCGGAATTATTACGAACTGTTAGGCGTAGAGCGCAATGCCAGTCCGGAGGATATCAAAAAAGCATTTCGGCAGCTGGCTCGACAGTATCACCCAGATATGAATCCTGGGAATAAAGTAGCCGAGGAAAAATTTAAGGAGTTTAACGAAGCTTACCGGATCCTCTCCGACCCGATGGCCCGCAGCCAATACGATCAATTCACCCGCTTTTGGCGGAGTAAAAAAGGCCGCAGTAAAGACTTTTGGGGCAACATCAATAATAAGCCCGATAGCCAGGCTCGCAATGATGAAGACTTCAGCCAGTTTGGTGACTTTAATAGCTTTATTGATCAGTTGCTAGGACGAAAACCGAAAGATGATGCCGACGCTCGAGAAGACGCAAACCGGTACGACTCCCCCCCAGAATCTGGGCGGCGACCTGGCCGCAACTCGGCTGCTGATCCTGATCTATACAGTTCTTTTCCCAGAACAGAGCCACCTCCACGCTCTAAAAATGTGGAAGCGGAGTTGCGCTTGCCTTTAGAAAAAGCCTATCAGGGTGGACGAGAGCGCATCAAGCTAGAGGATGGTCGCTCGCTGGAAGTAGATATGCCACCTGGAATGTTACCTGGTCATATGATTCGGCTGCGCGGTCAGGGGATTGCCAGTGGCGATTTGTTCTTGAAAATTGATGTGATTCCGCACCACCGTTTTCGGTTAGAAGGATGGGATATTCATTGTTCTTTACCAGTAACCCCAGCAGAAGCGGTATTGGGGGGCTTTGTAGAGGTGCCAACGTTGGATGGATTGGTGAAAATCAGTCTACCGACGGGGGTTAATACTGGTCGCCGACTGCGGTTGGCGGGGAAAGGTTTTCCCCAGGAGAACGGGGAACGCGGTGACCAGTTGTTAGAAGTGCAGATTGTGGTACCCAAGAAAATCTCTGATGCCGAGAAAAAGCTCTATGAAGAGTTGAGATCGATCGAGACTTTTAACCCGCGCTTAGATGGGGTGGGAAACTAGCTAAGTAACTAATCTGTCTTGTGAATTAAGTCTGCGCCATCGTGGGCATAATAAACCTACGCTGCCAAAACATTCTATGCATTTACTATCTTTAGACAATTCAATTTTGTTTCTGCTCAGTACTGTGGTAGCAATTACTTACAGCTACCCAGGTATTTTGTAGTCGTTTTTGCTGTCTTTCTAATTTCAGTTTCCGTTGTTTGGGTCATAACAGGCGATCGCCACAAGTTGTCTACATTTTAACAGAGCTATCAATAAAACTCCTGTAGCGGATATTGACTGCAACTGGGTGATTTGTATTAGATAGTCAAAGCAGACCGCCAAGCAGCCCTAACTAACTTAATTTCGTCATAGTGATATTCTTCACTCAGATGTTCATAGATCGCTTTCAGCGTACTGTCACCCACCAGCTCGATCGCACTCTTAATCACCACCTGATTTTCCGGAGGCACCAATCGATCGATATCTGTTAACTGACCAGCTTCTAGCAAAATTTCCAAATGATTCATAATCGTGGCAAGCTTGAGTTGCCGTTGCCGAGCAATTTCAGCGGGTAACAAGCCCTGTTGGTAGAGATTGCGAGTTTCTAAATGACTCATCCCTGGTTCTTCAGTCGCGATCGAAGGCATCACCTGTCGCTCTGAACGCAAAGCAATCCCCTGCTCTGCACAAAAAGCCCGAATCTCCGCCACAAACTTCTCCCCATACTGCGCCAACTTCCGACTGCCAACTCCCGAAATCTCGGCAAACTCGGCTAGGGTTTGGGGCTGCTGGTTAGCCATTAGTTTTAGGCTGGAATCGGCAAAGACAATATAGGGAGCCACTGACTGGGCATCGGCAATCTGTTTACGAAAAACCCGCAGTCGATCGAACAACAA
The DNA here is from genome assembly GCA_043755575.1 of Synechococcales cyanobacterium. Classification (GTDB taxonomy): domain Bacteria; phylum Cyanobacteriota; class Cyanobacteriia; order Cyanobacteriales; family Chamaesiphonaceae; genus JAAFHZ01. Next base: position 2,191 of record JAYUSR010000241.1, on the reverse strand, counting down.
TTCGGCCATCGCTCGCCCCGCAGAGGTTGCTTCTGTAAGTACCGTTGGTAGATTGGGCAATGAAATCATCACTTGTCTGTCACCGCGCAGAACTTCCTTGCTTAAATCATTTAAACCCAACACCGCATAACCATCAGTGGTTTCGGCCAATAATCCTTGGTGTAGTAGCGATCGGCCTAGTCCTTTCCACTCATCGGCAGTATGGTCGCGGCCAATCCCATAGGTAGAGAGCTGATCGTGTTCATTCATCAAAATCCGCTTGTCTTTGGAGCCACGCAGGATATCGATCGTGTACTTCATCCCGAACTTGCCCTTGCAGCGATAGACACAAGACAAGAATTTTTGGGCTTCGATCGTCCAGTCCACTTCAGCTTTGGGACGCAGGCAGTTGTCACAGTTGCCACAATTACCAGGAAAGTCTTCCCCAAAATAACGCAGCTGAATCCGCCGCCGACAGTCGGTACCTTCGGCATAGGCAATTACTTGGTTCAATTGCTGCTTGGCCACCTGCTGTTCTTCAGCCAAAGGATCGCCAGTTTCCGGGTCAACTTTTTGGGCAATTAAAAACTCAATGGTTTTGATATCGCCATAGCCAAAAAAGAAAATACAGTCGGCTGGTTCCCCATCCCGCCCCGCCCGTCCCGATTCTTGATAATAGCCCTCTAAATTGCGGGGCAAGTCGTAGTGAATCACAAACCGCACATCCAGTTTATTAATACCCATCCCAAAAGCGACGGTGGCCACCATTACCTGCACATCATCGCGAATAAAGCGGCGCTGGTTGGTTTCTCTTTCTTTATTGTTCAACCCAGCATGGTAGGGTAGCGCGTCGATGCCATCGGCTTGCAGTTGAGCGGTCACTTCATTGACTTTCTTGCGGCTCAAGCAATAGACAATCCCCGATCCTTTGGATTGTTTTACCAATTTCAGCAATTCTTTGTAGGTGCTTTTGCCCTTGGGACGAATTTCGTAGTAGAGATTTTGTCGGTTAAAGCTAGAAAGGTGAACGTTGGGTTGCCGCAGTTGTAGCTGATTAACAATATCTTGGCGCACCCGCTGGGTAGCCGTGGCTGTCAAAGCCAGGAAAGGTACCTGCGGATAGCGCTGGCGAATGGTGCTCAGCTGCCGATACTCTGGCCGAAAATCGTGACCCCATTCCGATACACAATGGGCTTCATCGATCGCAAAGTTGGCAATTCCAATCTCGGAGTGAAGGCGGTCGAGAAATTCCAGAAATCGATCGCTCATTAACCGCTCGGGAGCCACATAAAGCAGTTTGGTTTCGCCACTCAAGACCTTTTGAGCGCGGGTTTGAACTTCGATGCCGCTGACGCTGCTATTTAAAAAAGTGGCACTAATGCCATTGTCTTGGAGAGCTTCCACTTGATCTTGCATCAGGGCAATCAGTGGTGAAACCACGATGGTAACGCCGGTTTTGAGCAAAGCAGGTAGCTGAAAACAGATTGATTTACCGCCACCGGTGGGCATAATCACCAACACATCTTGGTTATCCAGCACTGCTTGAACTACTTCTTGTTGGCCAAGGCGAAAGTTATCGTAGCCAAAGAAGTGCTTGAGAGCTTGTTCTGGAGTTTGGACGGTGGAGGGGTTCATGGGTTCAAGAAGCGGAGGACATCGCCATTAGCACCAGCGAAGTGGTCGAGGTCAATTCTACATTTGATCGAAGCTCTGTAGGGTTGTAATTGAGAAGAGTAGGAATTTCTTGAGCTAGAGTTGGTAGTAGCTAAAATGTTAAGTGCGATCAATCATAATAAACCCAACCACTAGAGAGGCAGGCTTAATCATGAACTGGAAGACTTAATATTCATTCAGATCCTAAAATTCTGCAAGGATTGCTATTTGAGGAACGATTCACTGTAGTAGATCACGATCAAATTCGCCAACGAATTTTACCGTGAAAGATGAAAAGATTGAAGATTGTAAGGTGAGCATTTAGGGACTAGATAATCGACTATTCAAAACAGGTGCATTAGTCCGGATCACCTGTTCAACAATATTAGCAGCATAATCCACACCACCAGCCTCCTGAATCGCTACCCGCAATTTCTCGGCATTATCTCGATAGGTGCGATCGTGAAGAACCTTATTAATAGCCGCATTTAATCCCGGCACATTCAATTTTTCCACAGGAATTACTTCACAAGCACCTGCCCGCGAAATTCTAGCCGCC
>JAYUSR010000240.1:0-3091 GCA_043755575.1 Synechococcales cyanobacterium | reverse complement strand
GCTGGCAACCCAGCAACCATTAAAAAGCATTACTAAATCGAAAATACAATTCGTATTGCATAGCGATCGAACAACAAATCAGAATCGTTATGAGGCAGATTTTTTCTCTAATTAATAAAAGATGTTAGAGCGTCACTTAAAAATAGAATTACAAACATCTAATACTAAAATAGTATGCTATTAAATCGTAACTCTTGCATCACGATTGTTCCCAGATTACCTCCTATTGTTGATGGAGTAGGTGACTATGCTGATCTACTAGCAGGTTCTTTGCAAACAAATTTTGGAATTTTCACCCAGTTTATTGCTTGCGATCCTCAAAAACCAGTCGAGGCTGACGCAAAAAAATTATTGAGTCCCATTCAACTACCGGAGCGCACCAGCCCAGCATTATTATCTATCCTGGAGCAACATCACGAATTAGATATCATTTTGCTGCACTATGTTGGTTATGGTTATGCCCAGCGAGGCTGTCCATTCTGGTTATTAGATACTTTACAGAAATGGCGATCCTCTAAAGAAAATCGACGACTAGTCATCATATTTCACGAACTTTACGCTACATCTAATTTACCTTGGAATAGCCAATTTTGGACATCACCTCTTCAACAAAAAATTGCTAAAGATCTAGCTCAACTTTGCGATCGAGCAATAACTAGTAATCAGATATTTGCTGATAGGATTCAAAATTTCTTGCCTCATCATGTTGATAAAACTTCTATATGGCCAGTAATCTCTAATATTGGGGAACCTAATAGATTATTGCCCTTAGAGAAAAGACAACCTTGGTTAGTAACCTTTGGTAATGCTAGTCTCCGTCGGCTTATTTATACAGACTGCCTCGACCAATTAACCGATATCTGCCAGCAACTAGGAATTCAAGAAATTTATGATATTGGGGCTAATTCAAAAGATATCATCAAAAATATTCCTCAAGTCAAAGTAAATTCGATGGGGATTTTACCAAGCTCGAAAATTTCGGAAATCTTAAGCTTGGCAAAAGTAGGTTTCATCAGATATCCAACTAGATATGCTGGTAAGTCTGGCATATTTGCAGCCTATTGTGCTCACCAATTATTCTCAGTTTTTAATACTGAAAATGCTGGTAGCAATCAAGATGAAATTGAATTGGGGAAACATTATTGGTCAATTCAGAATGGCAAAGCCATTGACATTAATTTTGCTCAAACCATTGCGAATAATGCCCAGCAATGGTACAAAAAGCATGATCTAAGTGCCTTAACAAGCTCGATTGCCTACTTACTACAAAATCTATAAAAGATAGCTTTTCCTGGGATAGGATAAGACAATTACTACAAACTATCTTAAGTAAATAGTCCAGACAATTTCAAACACAGGGCTGAAGCCCTCATTCTGACGTTGCAATTGTCGTGATTCAGAAACCTGAGATACTCATTTTATCGTTGCCACTAAAAAAATTGTCCGGACTGTTGTGAATATCAGGCTAATTTAGGATGATATTTTAAAGATTTTGATACACAATTTATGAGAAAATAAGATAAGAAAATTCAAATATCTATCGATGAATATCTTGAAAAATAGCATTTCAACACTTTTTATTGCTGCTACAGTTGTTTCTGGTACTTTTATTGTTGTCCAGACATCCATTGCCGACTCTAATAGCTCAGTGCTGGCTCCTACAGTTCCGAAAGGATCGATTGTCAACAAAGGCATCTCCGAGAGTGAGGTTCTGGCTGCTCAAAAGGCTTGGGGGGAAGCATTGGTAGCTATTTCCACAACATATGATAAGAAAGGTATCCAAGCGGCAAAAGCCCTGGCTGGAAAAGTAATTGATACAGCCTATGGTTATCAATTCGGCCCTGTTCTGTTCAAGCCCACACTTACTGTTGCGCCACAGACTTTCCGAACTACTCGTGCTGGAGCTTTGGCTTACTTTGTGGGGGGCAATCCCGCCTTTCCAAAGGATAAAGGTTTTGCGTTGAATGGCTGGCGGAAAGTAGAGATCAAGAATGCGGCGATCTTTATTTCTGGTAATACGGCTACCACAATGGGTAATGTGATGATTACCAATAAAGAAGGTAAGGTCACTACAGTGGATAAGACTTGGAAGTTCTATAAAGATGATAACGGTAAGCTGCGGATCGTTCTGCACCACTCTTCTCTGCCTTATGCAGGAAAATAGTTAGAGGATACCCGCAGTCTCTGACATACTCCCGATCCAATAAATCAACCGATCCAACCCCAATAGTATTAAGTCCTCACCGAATTATTGGGGTGGGTTCGGTGGGAAAGGCGGGTGGAGACGGGAAGACTAAGGGTAATAAAAATGGTAGCCTAGTTTCCGTCGTCTAGCACTCTCGAAACCGGATGCAACACTAGGGGTTAAACATCAAAGCTCGACCTCGCACCTGCTGATTGAATTCACCTCGATCGAATACTACTTGCCCGCCGACGATCGTCACCACTGGCCAGCCCGTCAAATTCCAGCCCTCAAACGGACTCCAGCTACACTTAGTCTGGAGTTCTTCGCGTAATACCGGATGGTAATTCTCTAAATCTACGAGGATTAGATCCGCATCGTAGCCAGGTGCGATCGATCCCTTGCCGACAATGCCATAAGCCTTTGCCACCGCAGTAGACATCCAGTGGGAAACTTGAGCGACGGTACATCGTCCCTGCATTGCCTGGGTGAGCATCAGTGGCAAAGACGTTTCTACTCCTGGCATTCCCGATGGCACCTTGGCAGGCTCCAGAAAAACAGTTGGAATAGATGCCTCCTCATCGGCTGGATTGGCGGCATTCGCCCGACCTTTTTCGGCGAGGGTATGGGGAGCATGATCGGTGGCAATAAAATCAATGACTCCATCCTGAAGGGCTTGCCACAGTACCTCATTGTCTTGGATACTCCGAATCGGCGGGTTCATCTGAATCAGTGACCCCAGCTTTTCATAGTCGCCCGTATTCAACAGTAGATGCTGCGGCGTGACTTCTGCTGTCACCCAGGCTGGTTTATCCTGGCGTAGCAATTCGGCTTCTTCGGCGGTGGAAAGGTGCAAAATATGCAGCCGTCGCTGATATTTTTTGGACAGTTTTAGAGCCAGTTGGGTGG
>JAYUSR010000239.1:0-9342 GCA_043755575.1 Synechococcales cyanobacterium | reverse complement strand
GAACTGCAAGCTCAACAAATTCGGATTGCGTTGGGTTCTTCTAGTAAAAATGCCGAATTTGTACTCCAGCGCTTAGAAGTTCGGCACTTATTTGAGCAAGTAGCTGATGGTCACAGCGTGGTGCAGTTTAAACCAGCTCCAGATGTTTTCCTAAAAGCCGCCGCTTTGCTCCAGGTTAAACCAGCGCATTGCTTAGTATTTGAAGATGCTGCTGCTGGTGTGTTAGCCGCATTAGCAGCTGGGATGAAGGTAGTAGGAGTTGGCCCGCCCGAAAGACTCCGTTCCGCCGATTTAGTACTACCGAGCTTAGCTGGTTACCAGTGGGTCGATATTTTGAGCAAGTTAGCAGCCTCTAATGTATCTGTCTAGCTAGCACTTTCTTCGGTATCGGATGAGTTGTTGTAGCTTGGTAGGTCGTTATAGAGGGCATCCAGACGAGCGCGAGCCTCATCGACAGTAATAGACTTCATCACCAGCAAGGGTTCATTGGTCAGACGACCAGACTCGTCCAGTAGCTCCGGATGAGGAGCTGATTGCTGCTGCAAAGTCTGGGTGGGGGCATAGTAACGCTGAGAATCTACATTGAACTGCACCAGGTTCCTGATCAGATTGCCGATCGCCAAAAACGCCAAAATAGTAAATGCGATTAGGTAAAGGATGTGGAGCATATTTAAAGATAGTTATTTTGGTAATAGTGAAGCTGGTCTAATCTTGATCTGCTTTGGCTGGTTGGAGCTGGCGAAATAACGTCGCAACTCGCCAACATTCTCCTACTATTTTATGCCATGTCAGCATAGTACTAGGTTCAATACCTGCCTGACTATCGGTAGCATTAAAGAGCATTTGCGCCACGCTAACTTCTTGGCAGGCATTTTTGACCTTAGCCAGTAGTTCGTTTTGCTCGGATTCACTTAAAAAACTAATTCGCTCGCTTTCTAATAAACTGATCGATCGAGAAAACCAATGTTTAAAATCTTCCAAGAGCGGTTGGAGTATGGTCTTTAACAAATCTTGTTCGGAGGGATGAGAGGGGGGCATTGCATTTAATATGAAGATTGTTATTAGGTCATATTCTAACCTTTTTTACAATTCTTAAAATGATGGCTGTCGATCGGTATCTCCTCGCTCTTCGGTCTAGTGCTAATCAGAGATTTAGAGATCTGGCCAGAGAGGTTAGAATAGACACTGGATTTAAAGTTGCAGGGAATCTCGCTCCAATGTCTATTGCTGACCAGCCAGAATCAATCTATCTACCCAAGACTAACGAGTCTGATAGTCTTAAAAAAATTAGACATACCACCTCCCATGTGATGGCGATGGCGGTGCAGAAGCTTTTTTCCAAGGCGCAGGTGACGATCGGACCCTGGATTGACAATGGTTTTTACTACGATTTTGACGTGCCCGAGGCTTTTACAGAAGCAGATTTAAAGGCCATCAAGAAGGAAATGATCAAGATCATCAACCAGAAACTGCCGGTGATCAGGGAAGAAGTCTCGCGGGAAGCAGCGGCGGCTCGGATCCAAGAGATTAATGAGCCTTACAAAGCCGAGATTCTGGCAGAAATCAAAACTGAACCCATTACCATTTATCATTTGGGCGATAAATGGTGGGATCTTTGCGCTGGACCCCATGTGGAAAATACTGGGGACTTAAATCCGAAGGCGATCGAACTAGAAAGTGTGGCCGGGGCTTACTGGCGCGGCGATGAAACCAAAGCCCAACTCCAACGCATCTACGGCACGGCTTGGGAAACACCCGAACAGCTGGCCGAATATAAGCGCCGCAAGGAAGAAGCCCTGAAGCGCGATCACCGTAAACTGGGCAAAGAGCTTGGTTTATTCATTTTTTCTGATTCTGTCGGGGCAGGTTTACCCCTCTGGACTCCCAAAGGAACTATCTTGCGATCGACCCTGGAAGATTTTTTAAAGAAAGAGCAAATCAAGCGCGGCTATCAACAAGTTGTTACCCCGCATATTGCCAAGGTCGATCTGTTTAAGATTTCTGGTCACTGGCAGAAGTACCAAGAAGATATGTTTCCAATGATGGCCGAAGATGACGCGGCCAGAGCGGCGGAGCAGGGCTTTGTCATGAAGCCGATGAACTGTCCTTTCCACATTCAGATTTACAAGAATGAGCTACGCTCTTATCGGGAATTACCCATGCGGCTGGCCGAATTTGGGACGGTTTATCGCTATGAACAGTCTGGCGAGTTGGGTGGTCTAACCCGGGTGCGCGGATTTACGGTGGATGACTCTCACCTGTTTGTCACGCCTGAGCAATTGGATGCGGAGTTCTTGAATGTGGTGGATTTGATCTTGACTGTGTTCAAAGCCCTGAATTTAAAAAAATTCAAGGCTCGATTGAGCTTCCGCGATCCAGAGCTAAAAGATAAATACATCGGCTCTGATGATGCTTGGGAAAAAGCCCAAGGTGCCATTCGCCGCGCTGTGGAAACCCTCGGTCTCGATCATTTTGAAGGCATTGGCGAGGCAGCATTCTATGGACCCAAGCTCGACTTTATTTTCCAAGATGTCCTAGAGCGGGAATGGCAGCTGGGCACCGTCCAGGTAGACTACAACTTACCAGAGCGGTTTGAACTAGAGTATGTATCGGAAGACAGCAGCCGCCAACGGCCAGTGATGATTCACCGGGCACCTTTCGGTTCCTTAGAACGACTGATTGGCATTTTGATTGAAGAATACGCTGGTGATTTTCCGCTGTGGCTAGCTCCGGTTCAAATGCGCTTAGTACCAGTGGCTCAAGACTTTGCACCTTTTGCCCAAGAAGTTTGTCAACAACTACTAGCCGCAGGAGTCCGGGCTGAAGTTGATAACAGCAACGAGCGCTTAGGCAAGATGATTCGCAATGCCGAGAAATCGAAAATTCCGGTGGTCGGCGTAATTGGTGCTAACGAAGTGGAAAACCGCACCGTCAGCATCCGCACCCGCGCCGATGGGGAGCTGGGCGCGATGCCCGTCGCCACAGTGCACGATCGCCTCCTCCAAGCCTTGAATAACTACAGTAACTTTTAACTATGCTCTCCATCAACAAACTAATACCGCCACCAGGCTGGATGGAAATCGGCACAATTGTGGCACCGCAGGGCTTGAAAGGAGAAGTGCGGGTTTATCCCCACAGTGATTTTCCCGAACGGTTTGAGGTGGCTGGCGAACGCTGGTTGTATGGCAGTAACCAAGCGGAGCCAGAGTCGGTACAACTCCAGCGCGGTTATGGTCTGCCGGGTAAGGATATGTATGTGGTGAAATTGGCCTCGATCGATAGTCGCGAACAGGCCGAATCTTTACGGAACAAGATGTTAGTAGTGCCCGCAGCCGATCGACTAGCTTTGGGTGCTGGGGAGTATCATGTCGCCGATTTGATTGATTTGCCAGTATTTTTGCAAGCGACGGGCGAACAGGTGGGCATCGTCAAGGATTTGGTCTCCCTCGGTCATGATTTATTGGTGGTCAAAACAGCGACTAAAGAAGTTTGGATTCCGTTTGTGCCAGAAATTGTACCAGTGGTAAATATGGAGCGGCAGCGCATTGAAATCACCCCACCGGCTGGGTTACTAGATTTAAATGCTTCTTAATTACAGTTACCTTTTTTGGTTTACTTCAACCCACCTAGGCGATCGATCGGAAAGAACTTAAATACCGCCTTCCCAATGACATTTTTCAGCGGCAAAAAACCCCAATAGCGGGAATCATTACTATTGTTGCGATTGTCACCCATCATAAATAGTTGGTTGGCTGGCACTGTCACAGTCGGCAGATCTTCCAATTTAGGCACCTCGGCGACATAAGACTCCGAGAGCAGCTGACCATTCAGATACACGCGTCCTTTCTGGATGGCAATCCGATCGCCAGGTACTCCAATCACTCTTTTAATAAATGCCTGATCCGATTGGTAGCCATCCTGTTGTAACTGCGGAGGAACCCTAAAGACCGTAATATCTAGTCGCTCCGGGGGATGCAATTTATAAGAAATTTTTTCGACCACCAATCGATCGCCCAGCTGCAAAGTAGGCAACATCGAAGCGGAAGGAATAAAGCGCGGTTCCGCGATAAAAGTCCGAATCAAAAAAGCCAATAACAGCGCCACTACCAGGACTTGGATATTTTCACCCCAGACGCGCCACAGCCGGGTCAATAGTGGAACTCGACCGGTAGTAGCCACCGGTTTTTCGATAGCTTCGCTTTCACCAGGAGGGATCGGCATATTAACTCAAAATATTTAAATATTCTTAAAGATCAGCTGCACTATTCTAGCTCTAAACATCCCTAGCCAGCAGTGAAGCCGCTGCCATGCTAAATTAGGATTTGTTTTTGGGAGTATCCATGGCCAACCAGCTGCGTATCTTTGTACCGCCTCATCCCCTGATCAAGCACTGGTTGGGGATTGCCCGGGGCGCGGAAACCCCATCCAAGGTCTTTGGACAAGCGATGGCTGAGCTGGGCAAATGGCTAACTTATGAAGCCATTCGCGATTGGCTGCCGACGATCGATATCCCAGTCACCACGCCGGTTGGCGAAACCACTGCCACTTTTATTAATCCCCAAACCCCGCTGGCGATTGTACCGATTTTACGAGCGGGTTTGAGCCTCATGGAAGGCATTCAGTCGGTCTTGCCCCTAGAAGCCAGCGTTTTTCATTTGGGCTTTGCCCGCGATGAAGAAACTCTGCAACCTACTTGCTACCTTAATAAATTGCCTGACCACATTCCAGCCACTACCCATATTTTAATTGCTGAACCAATGTTAGCCACCGGGGGGACGATCGGCCAAGCGCTGAGCGAACTAACCAAGCGGGGAGCTGATCCGAGCCAGATTAGAATCATTAGTATTGTGGTGGCCGCTCCGGCGTTGCAGAAATTGGCGATCGATTACCCTGCACTGCAAATTTATGCCGCTATGATTGATGAAAGTCTGAACGATCGCGGTTTTGTCGTGCCTGGGCTAGGCGATGTCGGCGATCGGGTGTTTGGCACGTAAGCTCTGAGCCACCAATCTGGGCAATCTATCAAATAATAATCACAATATCAATCAAACTACTGGAGAGAGTTATGAGTCAACGTGATGGTTTTAGTACTGGTTTCTTGCTGGGTAGCCTGGTCGGTGGTCTAGTCGGCGGCACGATTGGCGCGGTTTTGGCTAGTCGCCAACTCAACGGCGAAGAGCCAGAGGTTTTACGCCGGATCAAAGCCCGTACCCAAAATGGTTTGCCCGATGGCGAAATCATGGAATCGGCTCGTCAAAGTCTAGAAGACAAGATTGCTGACTTGAATGGGGCGATCGAGCAGGTGCGATCTTCGCTGAGTAACGTGGAACTCGGCGAAACATCATCAGAGCAATTGGCAGAAGAACACTCATCTATTAGCAAACAGCCGGAAGTCTAGTTGCTGGCTACTGGATCAGTTAAAATTCAAACATAGTCTGAAAATATTCCCTCGGTAATCATGACATCCCTATTACTATTAACCAGTATTCAGAATTTCATTTCGATCTATAGCACCCTGATCTTTGTCCGTCTACTATTGACTTGGTTTCCAGCGGTGGAATGGATGCAGCAAGTTGCTGGTATTTTAAGCCCAGTTACCGATCCTTACTTGAATATCTTCCGCAATATTATTCCGCCCGTGGGCAACTTTGACTTATCACCAATGCTGGCCATCTTTGCTCTTAGCGCCATTGGCTCTGTTGTGCCCCTATTGTTGCAATCTCTCAACTAGTCTGACTTAGCCGTTAAGCCTGTAACATAAGTTTTTATTATAAAAAATCAACTTTCGTAGATAATTGAGGAGTTGCGGCCTGTGCCCGTGACTCCTCCCTATTCGTCTGCTAAAGATTTAGGCTATGTCTGACCTCCCTTTTACCTTAGACCAGTTGCGAATCTTAAAAGCAATCGCGGCTGAAGGTAGCTTTAAAAGAGCTGCTGACAGTTTATACGTCTCGCAACCGGCTGTCAGCTTACAAGTTCAAAACCTGGAAAGGCAGTTAGACGTACCTCTGTTCGATCGAGGAGGCCGGCGCGCTCAACTCACCGAAGCCGGACATCTGCTTTTGGAATATGGCGATAAAATTCTGACCCTATGCCAAGAAACTTGTCGGGCGATCGAGGATTTACAAAATTTACAAGGCGGTACTCTAATTGTGGGGGCTTCTCAAACGACTGGTACTTATTTACTGCCTCGGATGATTGGCGTGTTTCGGGAAAAGTATCCAGAAGTTTCTGTGCAGCTACATGTCCATTCTACCCGCCGCACCGCTTGGAGCGTGGCTAACGGGCAGGTCGATTTAGCAATTATTGGTGGTGAGGTACCGGCGGAACTGCAAGAATCGCTAGAAGTGATTCCCTATGCCGAAGACGAGCTAGCCCTGATTATTCCCAGCGGCCATGCTTTTGCCAAAATGGGTAGTATTCAAAAAGACGATCTTTACAAGCTAAAATTTATTGCCCTCGATTCCCAGTCTACAATTCGCAAGGTAATTGACCAAGTACTGACCCGGTGTGATATTGACCCTAAACGGTTGAAGATTGAAATGGAGTTGAACTCGATCGAAGCCATTAAAAATGCGGTACAAGCTGGTTTGGGTGCCGCTTTTGTTTCTTTGTCCGCCATCGAAAAAGAGTTGCAAATGGGGCTGATTTGCCGGGCTGCGATCGAAGGAGTCACTATCCAAAGAATGTTGGCCGTGATTGTGAATCCCAACCGCTATCGATCGCAAGCCGCTGCTGCTTTTTGCCAAGAAGTGTTGCCCAAATTCACCACTTATAACTGGGCAGCAGACATGATGTATAGCAAAAAATCGGCACCAGGGGAGATGAGCATCGCTGAGTAAAAAAGGTTCACAAAGATTCTAGCTGGACTGAAAACTAAATATCTGTTCTGAATCGCCATGAGTTATTGCCTCAATCCCAAATGCACCAAGCCTCAAAATGCTGAACAGTCCAAGTTTTGCATCAATTGTGGCGACTCTTTATTGTTGCGCGATCGATATCGAGCTATTGCACTGATTGGCCAAGGTGGATTCGGCAAAACTTTCCTGGCAGTGGATGAAGACAAGCCCTCTCAGCCACCCTGTGTAATTAAACAATTTTTTCCCACCGTTCAGGGCACTGCCTCGATCGCTAAGGCCGGAGAATTATTTCAACAGGAAGCAGCTACCTTAGAAAGACTGGGTGTACATCCCCAAATTCCCGATCTTTTTGCCTATTTTGTCACTGCTGATGGTCAGCAATACTTAGTTCAAGAATTTATTAGTGGCCAAAATTTAGCAGATGAGTTGCACGAGGAAGGCGCTTTTCCTCAGTCCAAAATCTTGGAGATTTTGTTAGAGTTGCTCAAAATCTTGGGGTATGTCCATGAGAATCAAGTGATTCACCGAGACATTAAACCCGAAAATATCATTCGGCGGGCTAGCGATCGAAAGCTATTTTTAGTGGATTTTGGGGCGGCTAAGTCGGTGACAGCGGCAACTGTGGTTAATCAAGGCACTAGTATTGGCACCTACGAATATACGGCTCCCGAACAGCTGCGCGGTTTTGCCACCTTTGGCAGCGATCTGTATAGCCTGGGAGTCACTTGCCTGAATCTGTTGACCGGCATCGCCCCGGATCAACTTAGTGACCTGAACGAAATGGTCTGGATCTGGGAAAAACAGCTAGGTGATCGATCGATCGATAGTCACTTCACCACCATCCTAAATAAATTAGTGGCCTATACTTTAGCCGAACGTTATCAGTCCGTAGCAGAAGTATTCATAGATTTAGCGGCTGAGCAATCTACTTCACCAATCACGCCCCAGACGATGCCACTGATTAGTGCAACAACAGCAACCAGCACTTACCCGTCGAGGCCACCGGCTATTGTCAATCAGCCAGCTGTTCAAGAACTTCAACAGCAGTCATCCCCATATTGGCGATTGGAAAATACCCTAGATTGGCACAGTCGGCCAATCAATGCGTTGGCTTTTTTCCCGGATGGCCAATCTTTAGCTAGTGCTGATGAGCTAGGAAATATGGCGATTTGGAATCTCCGCTTCCAAAAGCCCGCCGCCTGCGTGTGCAGTAATCGGGAAATTTGGGCAATCGCCATTCACCCTGCTGGCCAAATCATGGTCAGTGGCGAAGACAAAAAAGTCCAGGTACGCCGGATGCCGCACATTGGCGCGGTGGTAAGAACCCTGCGAGTTGACCTCAGTACCGATGATAGTCATGGAGGCAAAGTCTATGCCCTGGCCTTTAGTGGTAACGGTAAGCTATTGGCGAGTGCCAGTGCTGACCAAAAGATCCGGCTGTGGAATAGCGATAACTGGTCGCTGGTGTATACCTTTGATGGTCACAATCAGTCAGTGACTAGTCTGGGATTTTTGCCAAACAGTGAGATCTTGGTAAGTGCCGGAGCCGATCGCAGTATCCGGTTTTGGGACACTATCAAAAAAAAATCCATCAAAATCATTCATGATGTCCATCGCGGCACTATTCATCAACTGGCCATCAGCGATCGATATATTGCTAGTGCCAGCGCTGACCACACTGTTAAGTTGCAAGATTTGCAAACTTCTCAAAGTCAATTTTTGACTGGTCATCGTGATACGGTGCTGGCAGTAGCGATTAGTCCCAATAATCAATGGTTGGCGACCGGTTCGATCGATCGCACGATGCGGCTCTGGCATTTACCCAGTGGCCAATTAGCGCAGGTAATTACCGACTTTAGTAGTGCCATCAAAGCCCTGGCTTTTAGTCCGGATAGTGCTAAATTGGTCGGGGGCAGTTGGGATAAAACAATTAAAATTTATGGCGAAATACGGTCTGGCGCTGCATACTAGTAGCCCGGCATTAGGACTAGCGATCGGAGATTTAGAGGCTGACAGCTGTAGGTGGCAGTCTTGGCCGCTGGGTCGGGATACCTCAAACGTGCTGCAATCTTATTTGGCTAAATTTATGGTGCCTCAATCTTGGTCGGATTTAGCTTGGGTGGCGGTATCGATCGGACCTGGCGGATTTACCGGCACACGGCTAGCGGTAGTTACCGCCCGCACCATTGGTCAGCAACTCCAGATTCCGGTGTTTGGCATTTCTAGTTTGGCGGCGATCGCTTGGAGTCAGGATCAGGATGGCAAAATTGCCGTGGAACTACCTGCCCAACGCGGCTATATTCATACCGGAATTTATACGGTCGATCGATCACAGCCAAGTTTGAAGGTGCTACAAGTCGATCGAGTAATGACTCCAGAGGAATGGGAGCTAAAAGCGGCTGGGTCACAACGTGTTTCAATCGCAGCTGGTGCGGATGTGAGTGGCACGGTGTCAGCAGTGTGGGAATTAGCTAAGCACCAG
>JAYUSR010000238.1:0-9345 GCA_043755575.1 Synechococcales cyanobacterium | reverse complement strand
GGTTTATTGGTGCCAAACTTGCTATCTAGCTGACTGCCGGAGCCATCGCCCCACATCAAATTAAATTCGGTAGTGAAGACCTGCGCTAGGTTAGCGCTATCGATCGATAGCAAATTGTTTTGATTACCACGGCTGGACAACTGATTTAAATCCCCGTGGACATCACTCATTGTCCAATTGGCTGAGGTGACGATCGTAGTTTTTCCATCGACCACCATGAATTTGTGATGCATCAGGCCACTCCCGGCCGAACCATCAGCAGTGTCATCAATCATCGGTACTGGAGCGGCTTGCAAGATCTTGATCGCATCCCGCTGGCTAATTTCTGCCGGGCTAAGCTGACCATCGCCATTGCTATCTACTAAGCGCACAAATTCGCGGTAACGATCCTGTTCCCGCGCGGATAGCTGGCTAACTTCGGCAGGAGTTAATTCACTCCAACTACGGCTGTAGAGATTTTCTAAAATCACCCGCACTTGCACGCCTGCTTGTTGCTTTTTGACCAGCGCTTGGGCAATGCGCGGTAGCTTAAATTCTTGCACAGCAATATCGATCGAACTTTGAGCTGACTCGATCGACTCTATGATTTTGGCTTCTAAATCATCGCCGGGGCGCTGTTGGGGGCGATAAGGTTCCAAATAACTAGCCGCTAAGTTGTGATTGAAATAAGCTTTGATCTGGGGATGCTGCGGTAACTGTGCCACGGTGGGCTGTGAACCATCCGATTTCTGTGGCCGGAGCCACGCCCAGCCCAGTAGACTCATCACGACGAATCCAATCAGTATTAACCAGCGACGCTGTGAAAGAATTTTGGGAGGCAACATTTGGATCAATACTCAAAATAGAAGGGGAAGTGGTCAGCAATAGTCAAATACGCCACAGACCAGAACGATACAATAGCTGTAGGCCAAGCTGATTTTGACTGCAAAAATAATGCAAATTTACCTCGACTACAGTGCTACCACTCCCACCCGGCCAGAGTCGATCGCCGCAATTCAGGAGGCTTTGACGGCAGAATGGGGAAATCCCAGCAGTCTGCACCAGTGGGGAGAGCGATCGGCGCTGGTGTCAGAGAAAGCCCGGCTGCAAGTGGCCGCACTGATCAATGGCGATTCGAGCGGAATTATTTTCACCTCTGGTGGTACTGAGTCTAATAACTTAGCATTATTGGGGGTCGCTAAAACTTATGATCAACCCCAACATTTAATTATTTCTAGCATTGAACATGCCGCTATTAGCCAGCCAGCGGCCTGGTTGCAATCCCAGGGCTGGCAAGTCACGATCCTGCCGGTAGATCGTTTCGGATGCGTGAGTCTAGCCGATTTACAGGTCGCCTTGCGCCCCAATACAGCACTGGTTTCGATCATTTATGGTCAAAGCGAAGTGGGTACGATTCAGCCGATCGAATCCCTGGCCGCGATCTGCCAAGCGGCGGGGGTGTTGTTTCATACCGATGCCATTCAAGCCGTCGGCAGAATACCGATCAATGTCCAAAGCTTAGGGATAGATTTACTTTCTCTTTCTGGCCACAAATTTTACGGCGGTGGGGGGGTAGGAGCCTTATACATTAAGCCTGGTCTGAAAATATCACCATTATTACTGGGCGGCGGTCAAGAGCTGGGATTCCGCTCGGGGACTCAGCCCACAGCTCAAATTGCGGGGCTAGGAGTGGCCGCCGAATTAGCAGCCGCCGAAATCGCCGCCGAAATGCCCCGGTTAGTTGGATTACGCGATCGACTGTTTCAATTACTGGCTGATCGTTCGCGCAGCGTTTCCGGTGGAAACTCGGACTTAAAACCCACTGGTCATCCGACCCAGCGATTACCCCACCATTTGAGTTTTTGTTTGCCAACCGGAATCACCGGTCGCCAGATCGTGCGATCGATGAACTTGGCTGGGATTGGAATTAGTGCTGGCTCGGCCTGTAGTAGCGGTCGATCGAATCCAAGTGCGGTGTTGTTAGCGATGGGATTCGACCCCGTAACGGCGGTGGGCGGTATTCGGATCACTTTAGGGCGATTGACTACTGAAGCAGATATTGATTGGACGGCGATGGCTTTAGGTCAGATTTTAGATGCCGCCAGCAAAGATCTAGCGTAAAGTCATGATCATTCCATTCTGGTCGGCACAGGCAGAAAATCTGGCCGCACTGTTTGATTTTGCTCTAGTTTTAGCCGTAGAACATCCCAATTTTCTTGTTCGATCGCCTGCATCGTTTCCGCTAAATCTTGCTGATAACCAGCTAACGCTCGCAACAATTCTGTCCGATTATACTTAGCCATCATTAGCCCTAGCTCTGGATTTCCGCCCCCCACCCGACTGGTATCCTTAAAACCAGAACTAGCCAAATCCTTAGCTAACTGCAACATTGACGTCTCACCATTGGCCACACAAGCACTAATCAAACTACCACTGATCATCACCGGTAAATGTGAAATCCAAGCCACCGCTTGATCGTGTTCTTCTGGCGTGGCATAGTATAACCGCGCTCCCAAAACCGTCACCAAACTGGCTAATTGATCGATCGAACTCTCTACCGTCCCGGCGACTGGCGTAATTACATAAGGCTGATTCCGAAACATCCCTAGCTCCGCTGCCTCAATCCCACTCTCTGCTTTACCAGCCATCGGATGACCACCCACAAAATGCGGCCAAATTTGGGTGGCAGCAGTTACAATCGAACCCTTCACTGAACCGGCATCAGTCACCAGCGTTTCTGGTTTGATCAAACCGGCCAATTGTTGGACTGTCGGCACAATATTAGCGATCGGTGTACAGATGATGATCGCCTCCATTTCGGCCAAGATTTCTAGCTCCGTCCCCGCCCGGTCAACCAGTCCCCGCTGGGTTGCCTGCTCACAAGTAGCTACCTGCCGACTAGTACCCACCACCTGATGCCCCAACTGGCGCAAATCCCCCGCCAGTGAAGCCCCAATTAAACCCAAGCCGACAATGCCAATCTTCATGGTTCGATTGCTACCTTAATTACCTTGCGATCGCGCATGTCGGCAAAAGCTTGTCCCAAATCGGTCAATGGCCGATGATCGCTAATCAACAGTTGCCAGGGAATAGTACCACTAGCAATTAAATCTAGTGCCGCTCGCACGTATTGGGGCGTGTTGTGAAAAACCCCTTTCAGGGTCAGTTCACTGTAGTGCAGCAAATCTGTGGACACGGTAATGTTGGTTTCCTTGGGGCAACCACCAAATAGGTTAATCGTCGCGCCTGGCCTACCACAGGCGATCGCTGTCTCCCACACCGCTGGCACGCCAGTGGCTTCGATCACAATATCGGCTCCCCGGCCAGCGGTCTCAGATTTTACGGTGCTGGGAATGTCCAAAATATCATGATAATTCCAAGTGCAGTGGGCACCCAGTTGTTCCCCAACTTTTAGTCGATCGCTATTGCCACCAAATAACCATACCTCCTGGCACTGCTGAGCCAATACCGCCACAAACATTAATCCAATCGCTCCGTCCCCAATTACCACCACTCGATCGATCGGTTGGGCGTTACTACGAGCAATCCCGTGTAGGACACAAGCTAATGGCTCGGTCATGGATGCCAAAGAATCAGTTACTTGCACTGGAATTTGCCACAGATTTTTCTGGACAATCGGGGCTGGGATTTTTAAATACTCCGCAAAAGTACCATTATTCCAAGTCAAGTTTGGGCAGAGCGAATATTCCTGTCGATCGCAAAAAAAACAACTCGCACAGGGTGCTGAATTATTGGCCACCACTCGATCTCCCACTTGCCAATTAGTAACCCCGGCTCCCACCTCCACAATTTTTCCAGCCGCTTCATGGCCAAACAAAGTCGGCGGCTTCAGCATTTTGGCATGACCACCCCGCCGCCACACCTTCAGATCCGTGCCACAGGTGGTCGCCGTCGCTACTTTAATAATTACTTCCCCCACCCCAGCGGTAGGCATAGCGACTTGTTCAAGTCGCAGGTCTTCTTGGCCATAGAGAACTGCTGCAAGCACTGGCAATCTTAAACATTTAATAAATGTACATAACAGCTATTTTATCAGCTAGCTGCCGTTCCCAGTTGGCTCCCTATCTGCTGCGAAAGCTGGTGCAACACAAAGACAAGCTCTCACCCATTTGCTTGAGCTGTAGCAGGGTCAAAGTAGTAAACTACAATGAAAATAGAGTCTAAGCGAGAATTTTTTCCATGGGTGAGCAGCAAAATTCGAAAGAATCAAAGCTAGTCATTGTCTACTTTGCCAACGGTACCAAACAGTGGGTAAAAACTGGCAGTACTAATCAGTGGGCAAGAGATGGTGGTCAGGTTCATAAATTCTACGAAGGCAAAGTCTACAGTACCAGCGACGGACGGAAAGTAAAGATGAAGCAGCATTTTAAAATGCTGAATGCGGTGTTGATGGACATTGAAACTGGTGAGTTTTTGCCGACCGATCGCAGCGACTTACTAGATTTACTGCCCCATGAAAAATCGGCAGTCCAAACTTGCAAATGGTGGGAAGTAGATTGGCAGTGCGAAATTGTATTTGAGAAGAGAGTTGAGAAGCCGCCGATTAAACATCGCGAAACACCGGTATTAGCGCCTGACAACACTTCTGGAATTGTTTAGACATGTATTTACTAATTCCTGCTGCTGGCCTGGGTCAGCGGATGAGTAAGGCTTGGGTCAGCCAAGGTACAGCCCAGCGCAATAAGCTACTTTTGACTGTTTTGGGCAAACCAATTTTGGCTTGGACGCTACTAGCTGCCGAGTCTGCTCGATCGATCGAATGGATTGGCATTATTGCTCAACCAGCAGATTGGCCAGACATTAAAAATATTCTGCAACAACTAGCTATTACCAAGCCACTGCAACTAATTGCTGGGGGTGCTACCCGCCAAGAATCAGTCTACTGTGGTTTACAAGCTCTCCCCCCGACGGCGACTGCTGTCTTGATCCACGATGGAGCTAGATGTTTGGGCAGTGCGACCCTGATCGACAGGTGCGCCCAAGAGCTGAATACCTGCGATGGCTTAGTTGCCGCTGTGCCCGTCAAAGATACTATCAAAATAGTTAATCAACATCAGATTGTTACAAGTACTCCCGACAGGTCTAACCTGTGGGCAGCGCAAACTCCTCAAGGATTTAAGGTTCAGCTGCTGAAAAATTGTCATGAGCAAGGTCGAAAAATGGGCTGGAGCGTAACTGACGATGCGGCGTTGTTTGAACTATGTCACATGCCAGTGAAAATTGTGATGGGGGAAGAAACCAACCTGAAAGTCACGACCCCGGAGGATTTAGCGCTAGCTGAGTTGATCTTAAATCAGCGCTTAGATTAGGAAATATCGATGGCTATTGTTGTATTTACCTGCATTCTGGGGAATATAAGTAAACACGATACTCTTTGATACCGAATCTTTGGTAGAGAGAGCAGATTAATGTGGTACATTCGATTTGTATTCTCTCAACTAATATAATTCTCCAAATATCTAGCCCCAAAAAACCTATGGCTGTTTTTCCTGCCCATCACCACACTCCACTTCTGCTGGTTGTAGATGATGATCCGATCGTGAGGTCGATGTTGGTAGAAAGTATGAGTCAAGAGGGTTACGACATTGTAGAAGCCAAAAATGGGGAAGCCGCCCTAGTAACTTTTCAAGAAAAACAACCGGACATGGTGCTGCTAGATGGCATCATGCCGATGATGGACGGCTTTGACTGTTGTGCTCAACTCAAAAAGTTGCCTGGGGGAGCACAAACTCCGGTTTTAATCATTACTGGTTTAGAAGAAACCACTTATGTCGATCGAGCATTTGAAGTAGGTGCCGCAGACTATATTACCAAGCCTATTCACTGGGCGGTACTGCGGCAGCGCGTCCGCCGCTTACTAGAGCAATCCCAACTCTACCGCGAGCTTAAAGAACAAAACCGCCTGCTAGAACAAGCCAAACAAGCGGCAGAAGCAGCCACTCGTGCCAAAAGCTCTTTTTTGGCCGCGATGAGTCACGAAATTCGTACGCCCATGAATGGCGTTATTGGGATGACCGGTTTGCTCCTAGATACCGAACTTAACTCTCAACAATATGAATTTGTTAATACCATTCGCAACAGTGGTGATACCCTCCTAACTTTAATCAACGATATTTTAGATTTCTCTAAAATCGAATCAGGCAACTTAGAACTAGAGCAGCAATCCTTAAATATTCGCGACTGCATCGAAGCAACCTTAGATATGCTGGCACCCAAAGCCGCCGAACAAGGTTTAGAACTAGCTTATTTTGTTCATAAGAATGTGCCCAGTAGCATCATTGGAGATGTAACCCGAATTAAGCAAATTCTCGTGAATTTAGTAGGTAATGGCTTAAAATTCACTCCCCAAGGCGAAGTGATCGTCATGATCACCAGTCGCCTCGTCCATAAAACTGTGGGCAATAATCCAGCTATTGCTCCTACTTACGAAATTAAATTTGCAGTACGCGATACCGGCATCGGTATTCCTGGGGATAAGCTCGATCGTCTATTCAAAGCTTTTAGTCAGGTAGATTCTTCCACCACTCGCAATTATGGTGGTACAGGTCTTGGTTTGGCCATCAGTCGGCGGCTGGTAGAAATTATGAATGGCAAGATGTGGGTAGAGAGTGAAGAACAGCAGGGTTCTACTTTTTCCTTCACCATTACTGCTCAGGTGGCTCCCATCAGTTATGCCCAACCTAAAACCAAGCTCCGCTCATCGAGCCATTTTCACAATAAACGACTACTGATTGTCGAAGATAACAGCACTCATCGCAAAATTCTCAAACACCAAGCTCAGTCTTGGGGCATGGTGCCTTATGCCGCATCTTCAGGCGCAGAAGCACTACGCCTCTTGGAACTACACAACCACTTTGACTTAGCGATCCTCGACTTGCAAATGCCCGGAATGGATGGGCTGGAATTAGCTCAAAGAATTAGCCAAATTCCTCAGTATCGTCAGCTACCAATCATTGTGCTTAGTGCCCTAGGGGTCAGCCCCGCCGATCTGGAAAAATCAACCGTGAGTTTTGCGGCTGTTCTGAGTAAGCCGGTGAAACAATTTCATTTGTATGAAGCTCTAGCTCAAGCACTTGGCAATCAGCCCACATCAAATCAGGAAAGAGTCACTCCCCAAGATATTCTGGCTCCCCAACAACAACTCCGCATCCTGCTAGCTGAAGACAATCCCGTTAATCAAAAAGTAGCCATGCACATGCTGAAGCGGATTGGATACCAAGCTGACATGGTGATGAATGGTGCAGAGGTTTTAGATCGATTGCGGATGTCTCAATATGATGTGGTGTTAATGGATTTACAAATGCCCAAAGTAGATGGACTAGAAGCTACCCGCCGCATTATTGCAGAATTCGACCCGGAATGTCGCCCCCAAATTATTGCGATGACTGCTAATGCCATGGATGGCGATCGAGAAGTCTGTTTGGCGGCGGGTATGAACAACTACATCACTAAGCCAGTAAAAATCGAGCAGTTGGCGGAAGTGTTGAGTCGCTGTCAGCCGCTACTTCTGCACAAACCACTGGTGAGCACACATCAGCAGCAGATCAGTCATGCCCTATAGCTATCAAGTGCAATTGCGTGATACTGATGCAGCCGGAGTTGTCTATTTCGCCAACTTATTAGCAATTTGCCATGGAGCCTATGAATCATCGGTGGCTAATGCTGGTATTGATTTGAAGGAAATGGTGACAAGTCCCCTCATGGCACTGCCGATCATCCACGCTAGTATCGATTTCCAGCGACCAATTTATTGTGGCGATCAATTGCAAATTACTCTGACGCCCACTATTGACAGTAGCAATGAATTCAGCATCAGCTATCAGGTCTGTTTAGCCGCTGGTCAGGTGGCTGGTCGAGCGTTGACCAAGCATGTATCGATCGATCCCACCACTCGCAAACGCTGCAATTTACCCCCAGCAATTATGGACTGGATCTCTGCTCATCAGGATTAAGATAGAGCCTGGACGGCGGCTTGGTACTGCGGATCTTTATTTAGATCACTCAAATCGTTGCTGCCATTGGGGTTAGCCACTGCCACAATCTGTGGTTCAATTCCTTTCTTGTGAATGTCGCGATGATCTGGTGTTTCATACTTGGCCACGGTCACGGCTAAGCCGCTCCCATCTGGTAGCTCAAACAAAGACTGGATCAAACCTTTGCCAAAAGTTTTTTCGCCCACAATGATTGCTCGATTATTATCTTGCAATGCTCCCGCCAAAATTTCACTGGCACTAGCCGTCCCTGAATTAACTAATACCGCCAAAGGAGCGGTGGTGAGGGCTTGGTGGTTGGCTTCAAAATTTTCTAAAACGCCTTGGCGATTGACTGTGTAAACAATGGTGCCGGTATCGAGCCACATTCTGGCAATATCCACACCGGCTGTCACCAGGCCACCGGGATTATTGCGCAGATCCAAAATATAAGCCTGCGCTCCTTTGCTGTCTAGGTTTTTAATGGCAGCAGCTACTTCCTGAGACGCTTTGGCGCTGAATTGGGCTAACCGAATATAGCCGATCGACTGTTTCTTACTTGGCCGCAGTTCGGCGATCACTGGGTGTAAATCAATTTTTTGGCGCGCCAGTATCACTTCCCGGGCAGATTGCCCCGGTGATTGAATGATCAGACTAATATTGGTGCCAGCCGAACCGCGCATCCGAGCAGCAGCGGTATCTAAATCCAGATCGGTGGTCGGAGTGGCATCGACCTGCAAGATCAGGTCATGGGTTTTAATACCGGCTCGTTCAGCCGGAGAACCGACAATCGGTGCAATTACTTCAATTTGCTTAGTTTTTTCCTGTAATCCAATCTGTAAACCTACGCCAAATAATTCACCCGCTGTACTGACCTGAAGGCTGCGGTACTGCTCGGGATTAAGAAAACGGGTGAAAGGTTCATCTAAGCTGGCTAACATCTTCTCGATCGACTGGTAAGCCGCCGTTGTATTGGTAATACTTTGCTTAATGGTTCGATCGCGCACCAGCCACCAGTTTTGATGATTAAAAGTCTCGTCGTAGTAAGCCTGATTTACTGTCCGCCAAGCTTGTAATACAAGCTGTTGCTCAGAGCTAAAAGCCAGCGCCACTGGTTGCCCCAGTAGCCCAAACCAAGCTATTTGCATGACCAACAACAGGCTGCATATTAAGCTCCGCTTCACCATCTTCACAAACCACCTACCAGATTAAGATTTATAAATTAACTTGATTGCGATAGTCTAACATAGCTCTAGGCCAGCGAACATCAGACCTAGAGCTTATCTAGCGCTCTTTTGGTGCTACCCGCAACCATTAAAAAGTGTTAAATTTATTAGTGGCAGATTAAAAAATCTCCCTCATCAGCAGCGAGAAT
>JAYUSR010000237.1:0-9397 GCA_043755575.1 Synechococcales cyanobacterium | reverse complement strand
AAAGAAGCGATCGGCTAAAAATTAAGCATTCACAAACATTATGTATCCAATACAGCTCAGCCTATTAGCTGAGTGCAGCCCAGACGATCAGACAATTGGCGGCTGTTCACAGACCGAGTTAGGGACTAGGATTTCTTCAGTCCCTAACTCTGTTCACACACAGCCCCCCATCGGCTGTCTAGAGCAAAAAGTGATAAAAAGTAAGAAGTATTGGTATTGGAGATACTACACAGCCACAGGCGTTAAAAGGTCGCTGTATTTATCAGTCGATTATCACAAGGCCATAGCCAAAGCCAAAGCAATGGGAGTCCCCAAAGATGCAAAATTACCAGCGCCCCATCTTAAAACCTAAAACTAAAACACTTAAAGTATTGGTCAGACCGCTGACAGGGCAACAACAATCTTTAGACTTAAATAGGGATAAAATCACCCTAACAGATCCCGCCGTTAGGGTGAGAAAAACCCTAAAAGATGCAATCGACTATAGCCAGCTCACCCCCACTCAGCAATCAAGATGGGAAGCTGGCACGTTTGGATCGATCGAACTAAAAACCATCAAAGGTCATCAGTATTATTACCTGCGCTGGAAAGATCCAGAGACTGGCAAGTATCGATCGACCTACCTGGGCAAAGGCTGGGAGAAGGCCACTGCTAAGATGCAAAAACTCACCGCCTAACCTAAATATTTAGGACGGGTCCAGGGCATTCGGCCCAGTAACTGAGTGTCGTGCTTCTTAGCTACCCACCCCACCCCCATCACTGCAAAAATCCGCGACTCTAACCGCGACAAGTTGAAGGCAATGTCTATTAACTCCTTCTCTGCCTCTGGTGAATAATCAGCAGCCGCAATTCTTTCCACCTTGTCAGTTAGAGCAGAGATCAGGTCATATGAAGAAATCATGGATTAGACGGTTCTAGCGCCCGGTAGTAGGTGGTTTTAGAAATATTGAAGGTGTCGCGGATGGTCGAGATCGAGATATTGGGGTTATTGGCCATCTGTCTAAGTGCTGTGACTTGTTCAGCGCTTAGCTTTAGTGGCCTGCCCCCCAGCTTGCCCCGTGCCCTGGCAGCAGCCAGCCCCCGATTAGTACGCTCTCTAATTAGATCGCGTTCAAACTCAGCCAGTGCCCCAAACAGAGCAAAGAATAACTTACCCGCTGGTGTCGCTGTATCAATGCCCTCGGTTAATGATTGTAGGTGAATTTCTCTTTGCGCCAAATCTTCCGCAATTCTCAATAAATGGGAGAGCGATCGACCAAGCCGATCGAACTTCAAAATCACCAGCGTGTCACCTGCTCGCAGAAATTCTAGGGCGGCGGCTAACTGCACCCGGTCGGTCTTAGCGCCGCTGGCAGTTTCAGAAAACACTCGATCGCACCCAGCACCGGCCAGCGCGTCAAGTTGACTATTTAGGGTCTGATCCAGGGTCGAAACCCGCGCATAACCGATTTTCATGGGGCGATGATTGTGGAATAAGTTTTGGAACCCCTAACGCTGGTTAATTTGGCGGTTTGATCAAGTGTGCCCAGCTGCTCCCAAAACCGAGCGTTTTTAGGGCTACACCTATGGAATAGTGGCATCCACCACCAAGATCGCCGCCGGATCAACAAAATTACAGGCCGGGTATCCTAGAAAATCTTGATATACGTTGTACCGATTCTGAAGCGTCAAACACTCCAACAGCCCCGCCCCGGCTAAATACAGCTCTTGATTAAAGCGCAATACCCCATCAATTTGAATCGCGCCCTGGTCAGCCTGATTAACCGTGATCGCCACCACTCCATAATTGTGGTCAAACTGAGTAATAGATTGATTGTTACCAATCGGGGTATTGTAATTAGCCATTTATTTTAGTAACTCCTTGAGTGGTTGACTGTAGGCTTTGACTTTGGGATCTTGTTCCGCACAGACCGGCAAAGTATCGATCCGTTCGTACCCTTGCCCTGGGTTAGTCTGCGGTGGTTCAGCGCTAGCCGCTTCATCCCTGGCATCATTCAGCTTTTCATTTAAGTAGTCATTGTTAGGAAACGGATTACCTCGATATTCTGGGGCTTGTAGGATGAAAATATTTCCGGGTGTATTACCGCTACCGTTGCCGCTACTACTATTACCTTCACTAGTAGTACTACCGCCATCAGCAGAGGTTGAAACGTTAACAGGCTGGAAAATCATTCGATCGAACATCAGTCCACGAATATCCAAGGTATACAGCGGTAAGCTAGCAGCAGTAAGCGTGTTAATGGCCTCAGCCTGTACCACGTTGCAATATTCAATAAACTGTCCCAACTGACTAGCTATCAGCCCAAGCCAACAGGCCAGCCGCTCTAAGGTGGTAATCTCGGGGGGAATATCAGGCCGGGGGAAACCTACCCCCACCACCGGCAAAGTTAGCGGCTCAGTCTCTGGCTGAAAATCGGTATAAGTGGGAATCTTCAGCGGCAAACCGGGCTTACTCTCCAGCGGGTTGTGATCGACCAGGGGAAACAGCATCGAAAAAGTGAATAATGGCTGACCATCATCGTCTAGCTGCACCTTCCAGTTCACGTAATCCACCGCCTCCGGCCTAATCGTCACATAGTTCAGCATGTCCGAATTATCGGGGCTGCGATTTGCTTCCGCTAGTGTCACCACCGCCCAGATCAGCGCCTGATCCAGGGTCTGTAATTGAGCGTATTCAGTCCGATTAATTTGAGTCACTTAGCCACCTCCTTGATGTTTTGGATATTTCATAACTGCACGCTCCAGGCCGGTGTCTGAGTAGCTGGCGGGTAGTAGTCTGCCCGAAAAGCCCGCACTTTTTGACCAGTGAGGCTAAGCGCTTTCCCCTGGCGCTTGGTGGTAGAAATAACCAAGTTTTTGGGGATAAATTCCGGCTGCACGTAATGCAGCAGCGCCCTCACCATCCGGATTGCCTCCTCCTCAGATTCAGCGTGAACCAGAATATTGCTTTGGTCGGTGAGCGTCACTTTGGCGCTAAATTGTCCGACAGTGTAGCCAGGAATCTTGGGGTGTAAATCGCCGTTGTAATGAGGGATATGCAGCTGCACGTTGTGATCGTATTTCCCGAATCCAAACTTGCGCCGCCGCTCTGGCCGAAAAGCGATCGCCAGCTGCTGACGTAAGCCCCGCTGCACCTTTACGCTCCAATACATCGGCACAGTGGCAGCGGTGTTAATCCGGCCACAAACCAGATAAAAGATCCCCATTTTCAGTACCAAACTAGTGAAGGGGTCAGCCGTTCTTATCAACAAAGCCGATCGCAAGAATGGCTGGTCTTGGTAAGCCTGAGCCACTTGGGGATTATGGATTTTAAACAGGATGGTTTTCAGTAACCTAACTTCGGTGGCTAGCTTCATACATCCCCCGGCCTAAAGTTAGGCACGTCTGGGATAGTTTCCGCCCCATACTTTTTATCGGCGCTGGCGGTGTTCTTATCGGTTTCCTTTTTCTTCTCTTCAAAATCCTTATCAATCTGCTCTAATTCTTCCCGCCCAGACTTGATATCTGCCGCCGCTTGCGACAGCGCCGCTGATGCTCCATCGGCCACCTGCAAGGCCGCCCCCACTTCCACTAACTTGCTCTTTTGCTGAGTGGCTGACACATTTTCATCAAACGTGGCCATCGTCTGATCAAAGAAGCCAGCGGCCTTTAATCCGTTGCCAATTCGTCCGGTGTTGTTGGGACCGATTTCGACAGCGTTTCCAAGTACATTAGATGCACTCCGCACGCTATTGATAACATTTCCAGCCGCGCTAACAGCACTCGAAACTTTAGCCCACTGATATTTGACATAATCTACTTTTTCTTTGCCAAAAGCACTATTTAACAGCCCGTCCATTGTGTCGGTGAGCGGTTTGGCAATGCCTTCACCTAACCCCAGTAATGAGCCGATTGTATTAAACAAAGCGGCAAAACTACCAGCAATATTATTGCAGGTTACTAACAGATTTTGGATGTTGAAAATAAATGAAACAATCTGAATTACATACTGCAACGCAAACATAATTGCTGAGACCACCGCCGCAATGCCCAGCAGCGCCGCGATATTACCCACCGTGTTCGACTGGGGCGCTACTTGGCCATTCGTGCCCCGCTTCATCACCCCATTACTAACTACTTTGGCTTTGATCGTAGTCGGTGCCTGAATCACCGGCGGGGTGCTGCTGGCTAAGTTCGCCGATTGGTTATGCAGGTTAGAGCGATCAAGATAGCTATCTCCAGGGTAGGGGGTGCCATTGGTGCCAAAGACCAGCGCCGCATCACCAACCGCTGTTCCTCGTTGTCCGGCCTGGGCTTTGACAAACTGGCTAGCTACCCGCTCTTGTTTGGCGGTGTCCGCCTTAGGGCTAATCGTCGGTACCGTCCAGACTTGGGGGCGGCCACTCACCGCCCCATAATTCACCTTGCTACTATTCAAGCTCACCGCCGCCCGACCACCAGGGGCAGTAGTCACCGGCTTGGGTAGCTTTTTTCCCAGTGATGCCCGGTAAGGCTTGGCGGGTTGCTTTTTAGCCTGGGGAATCTGCTTTGCTTTCCACTGGCCTAACTGCCCATCGACTTTTTCATGCTGATGTTTGTCGGTACAGCTGTTTTCATTGCCCCGGCTGGTGGCGGTGCCCAAAGACAGCTGAAAACTACAAAAATCATTAACTAACTGCTTTTGCTGTTTCTGCTGCTCTTTTTCGGCCAGCGCCGCCGGGGGCTTGCCGGGGGTGATCACCTTGTCCAGGGATACCGCCTTC
The DNA here is from genome assembly GCA_043755575.1 of Synechococcales cyanobacterium. Lineage (GTDB taxonomy): Bacteria > Cyanobacteriota > Cyanobacteriia > Cyanobacteriales > Chamaesiphonaceae > JAAFHZ01. The sequence continues at coordinate 4,655 of JAYUSR010000237.1, read as the reverse complement.
TCCGCTTTGGCCAAATCCGGGAAGTCCGATCGATTAAATTTAGCGAGAATGTCGAAGAGGCTCATAGTATTAAGTGTTTATAGGATTTGGCCATTCCCCAACCCAACGTTATAAGCAACTGTGGCGATTTCCCGCTGTAAAGATTTATCGGGTTGAATCCCCCAGTACGGCAATTTTGCCCCGCCAATCGTCACCGATTTGGCTACCGTGGGTAGACCAATCCCGGCAATTACTTCATTGATCGACTGCTGGCTAACTAGCGAACTTGTCCAGATTTCTTTGAGCTGACGCTTTTGGGGAATCAGGGTAGTAGCCATTTCCACCAGTAGCGCTAACTGACTGGCGTAGGTGTAAGTATTCCCGCCGTCCTTAATTTGAATAGAGGTAGAATCTTGCAGGTTCATGGCCTCATTGAGCTGATCCAGCACCTCGGTAAGCAGCTGAGGGATATCGTGAATCGCCACATAGCCGCCAGCTTCCCAGCCTTTGTTAGTTTTCTTGTTGGGCAGACGGCGCATCAGTAGCCCCCGTTTCCCAAAGCGTCCGGCCATGTAATCCCCGACTGGAATCTTTGCATCTGGTCTGACTAATCCCCGCTGGTAAGTGGTCTTTTCAGCGGCTTGATCGATCGTGCCATCGGGTTGAGGTCGGTAGCCCAAAATGGCGGCACTGCGAGCGATTAGGTGCCCTAGCGTGGGTACCCGTGGCACGTTTGGATCAAGCTCATTAACTGCATATTTACCGGCTTCTAACGCGGCGTGAATCTCTAAAATTCGGGGTGAATCCATAGTTAAACTTCCATAACTTCCGTCTGTTTGGAGTGCTTCAAAAAGTTGATGTTCATTGACGCTGAAAACTTGATGATCGGCTGCTGGTGGGTTGTCGCTAACTGTGACCGTGCCATGTTTCCAGCGATTGTTATTAGCCGCAATAATTCGCGTGACTGGTGCCCCTGGCGCTACCGTGCTAACCATGGCAATTACATTAATCGGTAAGGTAATCGCCTCACTTGGATCACTGGTGGGTTGAGGATAAAATCTGACGCTTTGCATTGCTACATTGCGATCAGCGTCGCGCAAGTAGTAACCTCGGCCATTGGCTGGCTGATCACCGCCGGGGTGATTGATTCGACCAACGTAAAAGGTATTAGCGTAAACATGGCTGATATTGGGATTAGCTGGCGGCTCTAGGCGGGTTCTGAGCGATTCCCAGTAAGCCATCAGTCCCGGCAAGGCATTAGCAAACAAATAAATGTAGGGGTAGTTACCTGGTGGGACTGGACTAGCCAGTAATTCGCCTTGGGTGATGCCATCTATGAGCAAAGTTCCTAACACCGGATCTACTAGGGGCAAGGCATAGCCGTTACCTTTAGTAACTTCTATCGTTCCTTGATGCCAATCCAAAGAAGCAATTACATTGGGGTGATCCTCGTTAGAATTGCGGCGATAGTAGCCCCATTTAACCCGCCGGGTACTGGTGGCGATGCATTTGATCATGGACGGCCTAACCCGCTGGTCAGTCATAAAACCAGTCCACAAATTTTGGTAACTGGGATGTGGATCAGCTACCCAGCCCTCAATACGTCCCACTGATGACCACCAGATTCTGATTTTAGAATTTTTGCTTGGGTATGCCTTGGCTATTTCCCCAAAGTTAAAATTAATTTTTCCAAGCGGCGAAAAGCTTTGGTAGGTAACGCATTTAGGCGCTTGCCTTAATGCGTCACCAGGATAAAAGGGGATAGCGTTTCCGCCCTCAGATTGATTGTACGGAGTGGCCTGATCAGTATATGAACCACTTTGCACGTTATCAAAAATATATGGTGGTGCATATGGATCTATTTCGTAATCGTAGGGGTACGAATTACTAATTTGGTACCGTGATAAATACCCCGGTACAGATGCTTGAAATTCGCCATTTTGGTAGGTGGTCAGGCTGGTTTGATAATGGCCATCATCAATTATCAAGCTGTAAATTTGATAATTATCAATTTTGGCCAGCCCCGAATCATATCCAGGGCTGGCATAAGGATCAGTGGGTAGGGTGGTAAAACTCACTTTTTCTTATTACTGGGGAGAACCACCACCATCAACAGCGGGTGTAAACACGTAATCAGCTGACAATTTTAGATAGCTCACCCCACTAATTACCACCGGCGCGATCGATACATCAGTAGAGCTTTCGGCCAATGAATAAATCAGAGTTTCTAAGTTAGTGACTCCAGTTACAGCCGCCAAATCAACGCCACCACCAGCCAAATTTGAAACGTTTCCCGCACCGGCTAGCACTCCAACAGCGGCGATCGTACTGCCCAGCATGGCGGCTAATTTGATATTGACGGGTAAAAGTACCGAAAAATTTGAACGCCAGTCCGTGCCCTGTGCTTTGGAAGTGTACGAAATCAAGGGTAGCAAAGTCGCCAAAACACCCCGGTTAGCAGCTGAAGCGGGAATAGCTGGCGTATGGGCTGGCATGGCCACAATGGCCGGGGAAGGCAGCGCCCCGGCCACCAAGAACTTTACAGCGGTATCTAGGTTTTTCTTAGCATCAGCGCCGAAAGCGAGGGTAGGAATAGATGTCATATAGATGCTGGTTGGTTTGTTACAATTCCCCGCTATTGTGCCCAGTTCAGCCATCAAAATTACGGTTAATTGTGTCCGCGATGTTTTTGCGTTTCCTATAGGAAGTGCAAAAGATTGTTTACCTCCAGCCCTTGGCATTTCTAAGGATGGGCGTGGATAGTGGCGGCATAAACCACATCCACAACTTTTTTAATCATGGGCGTTTCATTATTCGTTGAAGGCGGTTCGAGCGTTGTAGCTCCAACTAAACTAGGTGCACTGCAATTACTGGTTATTCAACTCAACGACGCGGAATCTAAACGCAACCGCGACAACAAAAACAATCAGACCAATTTTGTCAGCTACGGCATTACCGCCGATGCTCAAACTACTTTTACAGCTACCGTCACTATTCCGGCGCGGATGGAAGAAGACGCAACGACTGGGGAAGTACTGTTTGTTACTGAAGAAACTTTCGGGGCGGCTTACCTGGCATTTGTAGCCGGTACTGGTGACTTAGTTGGCGCTACTAACGCGATGGACGCAGTGGTTAAACTGGCGCGTAAATGTACTTACCTTGAGAAGCAAATTGACCCGAATGTGGTAGTTACTCAAGCCGACCAAATCATTGTTACTACTGATATTGAAAATGGTCAGTATGTTGTCACTTTGAACTTGCCGCTTCAGCCTGTCATTGATGCTGTTACTGGTACTGTGACCTTTGCACCGTTCGACTACTTGCGTATTCTAGATTTCTAATTTCTGTTTGAACTTCTCACACCAAAAAATTCAAACACTCATTAGAAAGCTAAAAATATGGCAGCCGCAAAACGACCGCCGATCATTCGGCAAACCTTCTACTTTGGGTTTAAAAAAATACAAGTAGGGAAAAACAAAGGTGGTGTAAAGGTAGGCTTTATTGCCGTTCCTGCTCGCACTGCCGCCGCCATTGGCCTGAAATTAGACCTTCCCAAAAATATCCCCGGTACTACTTACAGTATTGAGCATGGATTAATTTTTGATGGTCATTCAACAGCCAGCGGCAAAAAGGTAAAGACCCCCATCAATGCCAAAGTGGGGGCGCAAAAGATCATGATCACTTTCAAACTTGGCACTAAAAACGGTGTAGGAGTTCGTAAGCTCAATGGTCCCAAAGGCAGCAAAAAGGGGCGGCCTTTTGAAGGTGATAGAGCCTCGATCGTGATGGGAATTCCAGCTTGGGCAGGGATTTCAGAAACCCGCGCTTTTCTAAAGAACAGCAAAGCTATTTCTTTTAGCTTTGGCGGTGGCCAGCCGTATCTAGTTAACATCCCGGTGGTGAAATAATGCCAGTAGCTAAAAAGGAAAAAGAATATACCACCATATTTCTAGGTTCGTATGAAAAGATCGTTAGAGGTCAAAAGTACACGCGGCGGGTATTTTCCCGCGTTGAAGTAAAAGTTGCCAATCAGCTAGGGGTCAAGGGTAGCGCTGGCGGTGAAAGAGTGATCCGCAAAATCAAAAAAGGCACGGCGGCGGGTGCCCAATATGCGTCTTACCTATTGGGGACAAGAGGTAAAGGCTATACCCTGGGCTTTTTGCAGCTTGGAGCCAGTAGCGACATTGCTACCAAAACCCGCAACGCTGGATATAGGGGAACTAAAATTCCGGTACCGTCTGGAACTCCGCTTAGTGTAGTTGCGCGGTTTGCCCAAACACTAAAAGTTAAGCCGCAGAAAATAACTACCCCCAAGGGCGTGACCTTCTACTTAAATAACTCCAAAAACTCCCAAGGGAAGTAATGGAACCGTTGCTAACGCTCTATTTAGAGCCTAACAAGCGGCGGCAATTACCGCCGCTGGCTTACAGCGGATCGCTGCTGTTGCGTTGGCAAATTTTGCTCAATACTCCAGGCGTTGACCCGCTGCGGCTCACGGCTCAAATAGCAGCCCAGCAAATTATTGATCCGATCGGCCACATCGATCGAGGGGTATGGACTTTGCCGGGGGGGTTTCGTTTAGACGCGCCCCTGGCAGAAATTGCCTATTCCCCCCTGATTGATTGGTTCATAACAACTCCAGACGGGTTTAAAACCTCGGTGCTGGCCTTGTATCC
>JAYUSR010000236.1:0-9616 GCA_043755575.1 Synechococcales cyanobacterium | reverse complement strand
GAGATCGATCGAGAGTTGCTTAATTTCGTCAGTATCCATACCCTTGATTATTCCCAACTCAGTTAAAGAGATTATTTAAACACTTGATCTTCTTGCCCTTTCCACCACTGACCGAGCTTCATCATATCCCGATGAATATCTTCGAGTCTGGCAATATATTCGGCTGAAGATAGATCATCTTTTTCTTCAGCTAATTTGCTCAGGCGCAGTTGTACCAACATCCAGGGCTTTTGGTAATCACCGGTTTCGCCCAGATATTTAGCAAATTCTTCACTCTGCATTTTTTCTACTCAATTATCTTTACTAACTGTTGACTAAAACTTGATTATTGACCTGCGCCGCTAATAGATCGATCGCCATTAAAGACCGATCGCGATAAGCGCCATAGCGCTCCGGCTTACCTTTGATTTTGACCGGGAACTCCGGCAAAATACCAAAGTTGGGCGGCATCGGCTGAAAGTATTTGGGAGCAGCGGTACAGACAAAATTAAACAAAGCGCCCATCATCGTATTAGGATCAATAGTCAGTGATGCTTGACCTTTGGCTAACCGAGCGGCGTTAGTACCAGCCAACCAACCACCGGCAGCGGCAGCAGTATAGCCTTCGGTACCAATGATTTGGCCAGCGGCTAGGAGTTGGGGGCGAGTTTTAAATTGCAAAGAGGCCGTCAGCAGATTGGGAGAGTTGATGAAGGTGTTCCGGTGCATCACTCCCAGCCGTACAAATTCCGCATTTTCTAGACCAGGAATCAGCCGGAAGATCCGTTTTTGTTCGCCCCAGCGCAAGTTAGTCTGAAAACCCACCATATTCCACAGCTGACCAGCTTTATCTTCTTGGCGCAGCTGAATTACAGCATAGGGGCGATGAATTTGATTTTCAGGGGCTTTGAAATCACCGCGTCTGCTATCGAATAAACCCACTGGTTTCAGTGGTCCGTAGCGCATGGTTTCTACGCCCCGCTGGGCTAATTCTTCGATCGGCAGGCAGGCTTCAAAGAATTTGGCGGTCTCTCGATCGAAGTCTTTCAGTTCGGCCTGTTCGGCTTTACATAGCTCTTCCCAAAAATGCAGATACTGCTCTTTGTTCATGGGGCAATTCAGGTAAGCGGCTTCGCCTTTGTCATAGCGAGAGGCAAAGAAAGCAATATTTTGATCGATCGAATCTCCCACAATAATCGGACTGGCCGCATCAAAAAAGCTCAAATAATCCAAGCCCGTAAAGTTTTGAAGGTCAGTGGCTAACTCCACGCTAGTCAATGGCCCAGTCGCTAGCACCGTAATGCCATCGGTGGGAATGGCTGGCAGCATTTCCCGTTTGAAGTTAATTAAAGGATGGCTGCTCAGGGTTTGAGTGAGATCTTGGCTAAACTGACCGCGATCGACCGCTAAGGCACCGCCCGCTGGCACCGAGTGGTGGTCGGCTTTCCTAATTACGACAGAGCCTAAGCGACGCAATTCTTCATGCAAAAGTCCGGCGGCGCGATCGGTGGCCTGTGCGCCAAAAGAGTTACTGCACACTAGTTCGGCAAGTTCTTCGCTGTGGTGAGCAGGGCTGAGTTGAGTGGGGCGCATTTCGTAAAGGTCTACAGGCACCCCGGCCTGAGCTATTTGCCAAGCGGCTTCAGTGCCAGCCAAGCCGCCCCCGATGACGGTAACGCGCATTATTTTGATTTTTGTAGATAATCCACTCATTATAATGGTGAGGCAGAAAATCTTGAGCAGTAGTCGCTCATTCCAAAAATATGGCCAAGCATGAAGGAGGCTGTCACTGCGGAGCGGTGCGCTGGCAGGTATCCATCGAAAAATATCAAGCTACTGACTGTAATTGCTCCATTTGTCGGCAAAAGGGATAATGTGCGCTGCTTGGATGAAGACTTACTCGACAGGTTTACCATCGAATCTTTTGATGGTCAAAATTGGGAGCAAAATATTGATAGTATTCTTTAAAGGATGCTGTCAAACAGCTCCGCAGCTACTACTATGAAGTAAATGACAACTACATTTCCACTACCACTTGCGTTCCAAAATTTCAACGAATTTAATTGCGGGGTTAGCAGCATAAGTAGACGGGGAACAATATGGAAAGCTATTTCTTTATAAATTTCCTTTAGAATCGCCAGAGTGTCCCGCCACCGGTAGCCCCCCAGCCCTCCAGTTTATTTCTCCATCATCTTCGTGACCGCCATATGCAGATCCATAATCGAGAAATTTTCGATCAGATAGTTGCCTATCTAGAGCACCACGAGCATTCCTTGCAAATCAAGAAAATGCTTTACTGTCTGTGTACCAATCGCTGGGAACGCGACCCCGATTTTTTGAGATCGATCAACTGTCATCACTTTACAGAATATCTAATTAAAGAATTCAATACTCATGAAGAGTTGAAAGAGAAGCTGTTTAGTCTACTAAAAACAGTCAACAAACCCAAAGAATATGTAGCTATTGCCAAAATCATCTACAGTAGCCTCGGTCAAATGTACCCAGATTTTCATCGGATGTATTCCACCACCGATCTCTCGGTGCATCAACAACCAACGGTGCTCGGCCAACCACTAGTTCCCATCGTTGTCGAACGCCAGCCGATCGAGTACGACGTTTTTGAACTCCGTCAAAGTGTCATGAGTTACGCAAACCCGCTCCGGGTTAAAACTCTGCTGCACTTAGTGCTCGTCCCCACCGAATTTTCTGACCCGCGCACAATTTATGATTATTTATTAGATAACTTACTAGCTCACCTAATTACTAATTACACTAATTTGGATGAAATTGAAGCAGCGATTAGCGCAGCAGTCGTGCAGTTGCCAGACATTGAAGAATACGGCAAGGCGGCTACTGGTCTCATTCAAGCTTTGGTTCCGCTCTATCACAAACAGTCCAAGCCCATCGCCGCTGTTACGGTTTAAGCTAGCAGTTTGTCAAGAAGATTGGGGCACAATAATACATATTAACTTTATAGATATCAGCGGCATCTTATGAAGGCAGAAGAACTACTGTGGCGTTATGAAGGTGGTGAAAGAGATTTTATCCGAGCCGATTTAAGCGGCACCAGTTTGATGGCTCAAGATTTGATCGATATTGTTCTAACCGATGCCAATCTCAGTAAAAGTGATTTAACTTATAGCTACTTAAACCGCGCCCAGCTGACCCGCGCTAACTTCACCGGAGCCAAGCTGAGTGGGGCAACTCTCATCAAATCTAGTTTGCAACATGCTAACTTTCGAGATGCCGACTTGCATGGTGCCAGCCTTCAGTCGGCTGATCTGCAAAACGCAGATATGACTTGGGTGAATTTAATGGATGCCAATCTCATGGAAGCTGATATGCGCGGGGTACAGCTGAGTAGCGCTAATTTGGTAGGAGCTTGTCTGCGCGGTGCCAATCTGCGGGCAGAAAAAAGAACGAATTGCTCTGATTTACGCAGTGCTAAATTACAGTACGCTGACCTGCGAAATGTGAATTTGGCGGGAGCAAATTTAGCTAAAGCCGATCTTTCCTTTGCTAATTTGACAGAAGCTAATCTGCGCGGGGTAGATTTAACTGGTGCTAATTTGACCGGGGCTAATTTGAGCAACGCCTTTTTGACAGAAGCAACTTTGCATGAAACTACCTTACCCGATGCTAATCTGACTAACGTGAAGCTGGAAAGAGCTAAAGTAACTTCCTGCCATATGACTAAGGTGATCTTAAAAAACGCAGTAATGACTGGTGTGAAGCTGGGCAACACTGATTTGAGTTATGCAGATCTGACGCGGGCGCGGATGAGTAAAGCTGATTTGACGCGCACTGTTTTTTGCTTTGCCAATCTCACGGGGGCGGAAATGAGTGAGTGCTATATGGCTAAAACCAATCTAGAAGATGCCAATCTGAGCAAAGCTAACCTGCTACGAGCGGAAATGAGTAGTGCTAATATGATGGGGGCAAATTTAAGTGAAGCAATGATGCCGGATGGCCGGATTTATGCTTTGTCTTAGATCGATCGCAGCATCATGATTTGTTGCCCTCCCTACCTTTAAATAGTTTCTATGATCTTGTCCAAACAGCAAATACTGGGCTGCTTAACTTTAGTAGGAGTAGGCACAGCCGTGGGCGTAGGAGCGGCCTATTGGTGGCATCCCCAACAAAATCCTGTTTCTTCATCATCTGCACCAGCACAATTTGCGCCGGGACTGAAACCCACCACCAATAGCCAGTCACCAACCACCGCAAATTTAAATTTTGTGGCGGGGGTGGTCGATCGAGTGGGTCCAGCAGTGGTCAGGATTGATGCAGTGCACAAGTCCAAGGCGAGGGCTGGCAACTCAGCCGCTGAAGATCAAGATAGCGAGCAGGGTGCAGAACGCGGCACCGGTTCTGGTTTTATGCTCAGTGCTGATGGTCAAATTATCACTAACGGTCATGTGGTGGAAGACACCACCCAAGTAACGGTGACGCTCAAAGATGGTCGCACGCTACCGGGCAAGGTGGTGGGCATTGATCCAGTTACCGACTTAGCAGTAGTCAAGGTCGCGGGCCAGGGTTTGCCCACAGTCAAGATTGGTGATTCTAGTAATTTAGCCGCTGGGGAATGGGCAATCGCCATCGGCAATCCCCTCGGTTTAGACAATACTGTGACCTTAGGAATTATTAGTGCCACCGGTCGCTCTAGCGCGGATGTCGGTATTCCGGATAAGCGAGTGCGCTATATTCAGGCAGATGCCGCCATCAATCCGGGTAACTCCGGCGGTCCGTTGCTCAATGCCCAAGGCGAAGTGATTGGCATCAATACCGCCATTCGGACGGATGGACAAGGGCTGGGATTTGCGATTCCGATCCAAACGGCTCAAAAGATTGTCCAGCAAATTTTAAGCACTGGTAAAGCTAGTCATCCCTACCTAGGAATCAAGATGGTGGAGCGCAGCCCCGAGCTACTAAAAAAGCTGGCTACTGACCCCCAGTTTCAAGCTGCTGCTAAAGTCGATCGCGGCGTAATTGTCGTAGAGGTGTTGCCCAATACCCCAGCAGCCAAAGGTGGTTTGAAAAGGGGCGATGTGCTCCAAAAAGTAGCTGATCAGCCGGTGAATTCGCCCAATGATGTACAAGAGCAAGTAGAGTCTAGTGAGATTGGTAAACCGCTGATATTGGAAGTTAATCGAGCTGGCCAGCAGCAAATATTACCAGTGCAGCCCGCAGGTTACCCCAGTACTGCTCCAGAACCAGAATTAGAACCATAGAATCATCAATGTTTACTATCCGCTGTCTCGATCGACAATTCACCAACATTCACGCCGTAATTTTTGATAAAGACGGCACTTTGGAAAACTCTAGCGATTATCTTTATCAGCTGGCTCAACAGCGAGCCGAAGCAGTTGAGCAGCATATCCCTGGCATCGGCGAATTCTTACTCTCAGCCTATGGGGTCAAGAATCGTCAATTGGATACTGCTGGCTTAATGTGTGTGGGCAGTCGCAACGAAAATGCCGTAGCGGCAGCTGTATATATTGCGGCCACTGGGCGAGGCTGGATTGAGGCGAAGAATATTGTCGATCGAGCATTTACTGAGGCCGATAGAATAGTGCCCAATGATCTGCCAGGCCAGATGTTACCAGGCAGTCCAGAATTGATCGATCGGTTGTTTCAAGCTGGCTTGCCACTGGGGATTCTTTCCAATGCGCCGAGCGCGGATGTTCGCAACTTCGCTCAGCACCATCAGCTTCAGCCCTATTTAAAATTACAAATGGGTGCTGATGGCGCAATTACTAAACCCAATCCCATTTTGTTTTTGCAAGCCTGTGAACAAATGGGTGTAGAACCCAGCCACACCTTAATGATTGGTGATTCTGCTGGCGATATTGAAATGGCTCACCGTGCCGGGGCAGCGGGTTGTATTGCGATAGATTGGGGTGTTTTCGCGCCGCATTTAGCTGGTGCGGATGTGGTAATTAATCACTTAGAGGCTATTCAATTGTTGTGCAATTAAATTACGAATATTGAATATTGCTGTGGTTAGATCTAAAAATCGGCTAAGTTTTAAATGTCTATTAATTTTTCTATTTCAACTATGCCCCAGCTATTATTCGCTCTGCTTTCTCCCAGCAACATATTTTTTTCAGATGTATTTCTAGCCCAAGCAAGTGGCTTGGCAGCTAGTTCTGGCTCCGAAGTGTCACCAGTAATGTCACTCTTGCAAATTGTGCTCTCGATCGGGGGTTATATTTTCAACAGTGTTTGTCTCCAAAAAATGTTCAACAAACTGAATGTTAGCGATTCCTGGATGGCTTGGGTTCCCATTGCAAATGCGGTCAAAACCTTCCAGGTCGGGGATAAAAATCCGTGGCTATTGCTCTTGATCTTTATTCCGATTTTGGGTGCGATCGCCGTGGTGGTTCTGTATGTCATGGCGCTAATGAACATTGCTCAAAAACTAGGCAAAGCAACTTGGCTGGCGATCGCCACCATTGTTCCATTGCTTGGCTTATGGGCGATTTATAGCCTAGCTTTTCCCTAGTTGATAAAATACTTATTTATTGCTGATAGTCACTCTAAACTTACAAGGAAGAAAGTTTAAAGTGACTATTTCAGTTATTTTTTGGAAATATTAGCCAAGACTTTTTCTAGTTCTTCGATCGTCACCGCCCCAGAGAGAAACTCACCATTCATCAGAAAAGATGGTGTACCATTAACACCTAGTTTGCGACCTAATGTAAAGTCTTGGACAATTGGCTGGTCAGCAGCTTTACGATCAGCATTAAATTTCGCTAAATTCAGCTGTAATTTTTGGGCAGTGGCCACATAAAAAGCTTCACCCAACTGCTTTTGATTAGCAAATAGTTCATCGTGATATTCCCAGAATTTGCCCTGCTTGTTGGCTGCCCAAGAAGCTTGAGCCGCAGGCAGTGCCTCGGGGTGAATTTGGGTCAACGGAAAATGTTTATAGACCAAAGTCACTTTACCTTTGTGTTTGTCCATAAACTTTTTGAGATTGCCATGCGCCTGGGCACAAAAAGTACATTGAAAATCTGAGAATTCTATTAACACAATCTGGCGATTAGCTGCTCCAGTGGTGGGGGAATCACCAATCAGGGCAGCAGTGTTCTGCCGCAGCTGTTGGAGCGCAAGTGCTTGAGCGGCTTTTTCTTTTCTTTCTTGCTCAGCAACGTATTTCTGCACCGACTCAATTACGACTTCGGGATGGCGGCGAATAATCTCTAAGACTTGTTTCTCCATTTCCGGCATGATTTTAGGCTGACTGGTCGGCGAGGTCGCTGCTGGCAGAACCTTGGGTTTCTTGCCTGCCAAAGCTGGCGAGGCCGTCCAAACACCTAACAATAAGGTCAATAATAAAACTGAACGAGTGGATGAAAATAACATAAAAGTTTGGTAGATGAAAAATCAAGCACAATTATGATTACCAACGCCGTGTTGAACACTACCGCCGGTAGTCGCTGGTCAGGAATGAAGCTAATTTAGATAGTTAAATCTGCCTGCCGGGGAGTTTTGACCCATTTCAAGGTCTTAGGCTGGAAAGCCATTCGCACGGTTGTCCAGGGCATCACTACCACCCAATGAACTAAATACAACAACCCTACCATAATAGAGCTGATGGACAGCTGTTGACTAATACGCTGCGCTCCAATCATCATGCCCACTACTTGCAAGATAATACCAACAATAGTTAAAGGGGTCAGCAACGGAGATTCTTGCCAAGCGATCGATAGCGCCAAGTCAGGCACCAGCGCCAAGGGCAAAATATATTGCATCAAACTAAAAGAAAATAAATCCCAGTTTTTTTGCCAAGTCCCCAAATTATTGGTAGTTAGCAAACGCCAATAGTCTAAATAGCGTTGATAGCCGCCTTCGCCCCAGCGTTGGCGCTGTGGCCATAACGCAGCTAAGGTAGTGACTCCTTCTTCTTGCACACAGGGCCACAACGCCAGATCAATATCCCAGCCTTGCAGGTGCAGACGAAAAGTTAGATCCAAATCATCGGTGATGGTCTCTTCATTCCAGCCACCACAGTCGAGCAGCGCCTGTCGCCGCAAAAATTGACCATTACCGCGTAGTTCGCCAATCCCGCCAGTGGCAATCCGCTGCTGCTGAATGTAGGCATCCATGGTCATCTCGATCGATTGTCCTTGAGTCAACCAATTGGTGGAAGCATTGGCGATCGACTTCCGCATCTGCACGGCCCCCACCCGAGGATTGTCAAAATAGGGTACTAACGTCTGTAAAAAATCTGGTGCTACTTGGGCATCAGCATCAAATACCCCAATGAATTCACCAGTGAGAAAGGGCAGCACCTGATTGAGTGCCCCTGATTTACCACCACTACCGGTGGTGCGATGTAACACTTGCAGTTGAGGATATTGCTTAGCTAATTTATCCAGCAGCTGCGGCGTTCGATCGATACTCCGGTCATCAATCACCCATACCTCATAACGATCGGCTGGATAGTCCAGCTGGCCAAGATTAGCCGCTAACTGCTCGACCACATTTTCTTCGTTGTGCGCCGAAACGATCAAAGAAATTAGAGGGAAATTAGCAGTAACAGCACCAGTAACTGCTGGCCGCGCCGCAAACAAACGCAACATTTGACCAGAAAAAATCAGTGCCATTCCCCAGATAACCCAACCGCCCCCAGTCACTACATGTATGCCAATTACTAGTGACCATACTACAATCATGACTAATGCGGCCTTCAGCCGCCGACCATCCATCCCAGCATCAAAATCAATCAAATTCGGCCTTAGCATTAATTGATCAGAATTATCGGGGAGCGGCACACTGTTATTGGACATACATACTTGCTAACTACTAAACCGACTGTAAAAACTGCTGGTCTGCCAGGAATTTAAAACCTGACCATTTACCCTTGCGATTTTAGCGTGAAACGGAAATTTTCTGGCTGGGGATTGATAAGTTTTCCACAGAATTGGTGAACAATAAGCATGACCGGCAACGGTAACGCTTATTTTTAGGTTTGATATGAATCTTGTTGATGAATTAACTCCGGCTAGCCCCGACAAAGTAAATCTCTACATGCCCTATTTCATGAAGTCAATGGCGCGGCGCAATATGCTCCCCAAAGCCATCACTTTATATTACAAAGGTGGACTGACGGGCTATCGCAATATTGTGGGGCAAGAACAAATCCCCTTTGTAGCCAGCTGGGCCATGCGCGATTTGCCTGGCGACTTGACCCGCTGCCGGGTACAGTTTGAAGAAAATGCAGATTTAGTTTATGAGTTGGGTTTACCTAATTCTGATTTTGTGAGCTTCTTGATCGATTGGCTAATTAGTTGTAAAGATGCCAATATTCCAGATTTCCCCCAGCTTTTCTACCGCAAACTACTGCGTCTAGAAGATTAATGATCAAAATTTGCTCAATACTCAAGTAATTTCGGCGAATCCCCACTCAGGAATCTATCAATTATGACTAGTACAAAATGCCTGTAATAATTTTGTCAGCGTTTAGTTACCCCCACCCCATTACAAAAAACCCGATCCCCCGGTGAAGAAGGATCGGGCAAGAAAACCCCGATTTTTTACAGACCGAATTTAGCCATATTCCACCACCAAGGGCAGGAAATCGATCCCTTGTGCCGCGATTAATTTAATATCACGGCGGCAAGCATCCCAC
>JAYUSR010000235.1:0-31171 GCA_043755575.1 Synechococcales cyanobacterium | reverse complement strand
CAAGTTGTTGAATCGGGCAGTCATAGCGAATTGCTTGATATTGATAATGGTCGTTATGCCAGCTTCCATGCCCAGCAGTTCCGCTGATGAGCAATTTTTATAATGAGAATTGCTAGGCATTTCTCTCGAAGCCCATTAAAATCGCCGGATATTTTTAAATAGCTAATAAAAGCTCTTTTATGAGTAAGAGGCTCTAGAGGTTAGTAGAAATAGCTTGTACCGGACAAGTCGGAATGCACTGCTCGCAGACAATACATTTAGACCGGGCAAACCCCAGCTTATAAGTCTGTGGCTCCAGATACAGCGCCTCGGTGGGGCAAACGCCAGTACAAAGTCCACAATCTACACAAACATTTTCATCGATCGAGATTTCTCGATTGGTCATTCCCACCTGAATCCCCTGAGAGCGCATCCATTCGATCGATGCCTCTAGTTCATCAATATCCCCAGACAATTCCACCACCAGCTTACCGATCTGGTTGGGGGCTACCTGCGCCCGAATAATATTGGCGGCGACGTTAAAATCCTTAGCCAACCGATAGGCTACCGGCATTTGGATCGCCCGTCGGGGGAAAGTTAGAGTGAGACGTTTTTTCATACTTTACAAATGCACTGCCACCTCTTCATTTTAGTCCTTCTGCTGTGGAGCAAGTTAGAATTAGTGCAGCTTTTGATTCTCTTCTAGAGACGCTGCGCGCTCACCTCACAATTCAATCACCCATGGCTCAGGAAACATCCTCTGGCAATAAATTGCCCAATATTATCGTCGCTATTACAGCAATTGTGCTGGCAATCACTCTCTTCATTGGTCTCAAAACTCGGCAGGGAGACGCGGCGCTAGCAGCCCAAGCCCAAGCAGCCACTCCCATCGAAGTAGCCCTAGCTAGCGGCAAACCAACCCTGATGGAATTTTACGCTGACTGGTGTACTAGTTGTCAGGCGATGGCTCCCAGTTTAGCCAAAGTCAAAAAAGACTATGCCCAGACAGTAAATTTTGCCATGCTGAACGTGGACAACACCAAGTGGCTACCAGAAATTGAGAAATATCGAGTCGATGGCATTCCGCACTTTATTTTCTTTGATCGACGTGGGGCAGTGCTGGGCGAAGTAATTGGTGAACAGCCGGACAGCGTAGTGCGATCGAGTCTAGATGAGATCATTGCCGATCGCATTAAACCCATCTCTGATCGCAATGCCGATGTCAATACTGCCATCCAACACGCTGAAGGCCAAACTTCCAAAATGTCCCCAGCTGCCCCTAATTCGCCCCAGTCCTCTGACCCACGCGGTCATGGTGCTCAGGTGAAAGCTAGCTAGCGTGAGCCAAATCTCCGATCGACATCAACTTTCTAACCTGGTCTAAGTCATAGGCAAATGGCGGGCGGGTCGGTTGGTAATCTCTGGCGTTGGGAGTACCGTGATATTGAACAGCATTGATGATCATGCATGGCTCAGAGCTGAGATTAATCGCAGCGTGGGGCACCATTGGCGGAATCGTCACAACCTGTGGATGGCGATCGGTGAGGGGAATATATTGGTACTGGCGATCGAGCAAAACGACCAAGACCATGCTGCCGCGCACTACCAAAAGCTGGTCGGTTTGATGGCGGTGGACAAACATGTCGTCGATACTATGAGGAGCAACTTGAACTAACATCGTTTCATCACTAGTTTGGGGAGTATAAAACTCCACCATGCCAGCCTTTACCGAAGACAAACTGCGTAATTCAACAATTTTAGTAAGAGCCATAACTGGCACCTCTTTTGTGATTAGGGCGTTAACTAGCCATACTTCTATGTTAGCGAGGGAAAATATAAAGTGTTGTTACAATTACGACAAATAGTATCAAAATGTGGAGTGAGCCAATAACTGATTTTTATCTTTGTCGTCGTCCGTACAGCTTCCGAATTTGCTTAACCTGTGCCAAAAAATCATGACCTTTAATGGGATTGACCATCGCCACATAGTTAGCAAAACCTTCGATCGACATTAACAAGTCACTCCCTTTACCCCATTTCTTCCCGGCCAATCCATCTTTTTCAATTTGATACAAAGTCGCTCGAAACTTCTTGAGGGTAGACCGACTGACATTCAACTTCTCATTTACCACTACACCCGTAACCTCTTGGTGTTGAGAACTACGAAGAATGCGGGTTTTATCAGGATGAATGACCAAGCCTTCATGAGCAACGATCGATCGAACGCCTTGCAAAATATTCCCAATGTCGCGCAGTTTCTCAGGATTGATCGTCGAAAAAGTCAGATCATCAGCATAGCGAGTATAAGCAAAACCTCTACTGTTAGCCAGTCCGGCCAACCTGCGATCCAGCCGCCGACAGAGTAAATTAGTCAGAGCCGGACTGCTGGGAGCACCCTGGGGTAAATATCGCTCCGATTGGGCAATAAAGTAATTCCGGCCGTCCAGCTCCACTTGGGTCACAGCTGGTTCTGTACAAATTAAACCTAAGATGGTAGCGACAGCTTCGGCGTAACCTAAGGAGCAAAAAATTCCTTTGACGCGCCGATAAGAAATAGAGGGAAAGAAATCTTGCAAATCTAAATTAATCACTACTAAAGCCCCCACATGGGGTTGGGCATTAGTGATGATCGATCGCCCCCGCCGAAAACCATGGGCATTAGAATGAAGGACGATCTTTTCTAAGATGTTATCTAAAATCCATTGCTGGGCTTGTTTGAGACGGGGCAGAGGGGCAGAGATCGATCGCACGCCACCAGTTTTTTTAGGAATATGAAAGCGCACATAATGAGAGACTGTCGCTACCCGCCGCGAGAAAGCCAGGAAACGCAACTGATTGATCGTAATGCCCATCGCATTGGCGATATCAGCACCATCGTTCAAGATGGGTAACTTATTGGCTCGTAATCGTTCCAGATTGGAAGTGGTGAGATTTAATCCCTGGGAAACCTCGGCACCCAAATAAGAAATAGCATGGCTTTGAGTATCATCCCAAGCTGCGGATCGTTGCTGCCGTTCTTGTTCGCGTCGTTCCTTGGTTTCCTGACGTTTCCGTCGCGATGCCGCCATCCGTTGCTGAAGAGCGGCTTTCCTTAAGGCTTCTTCATTGTGAAGGCGACGATTTTCGGCCTTCAGGCTATCAAGTTCACGCTGAATCTCGCCACGTCGGCGAATTTCTGCGGCTGGATCATGGGGAACATCATTACCACTGGACCAAAACCCTAACCGAATCATCTCGGCCAAGATGTATTCATCTTTAGAACTTTCGCGAATACGATCGTATATTTCCTGACGAGTCCGCGGCTGTTCGGTCATAGGAACTGAAATATTAGTTAGTGAAAAACCCGATCAAATGGCGCGGCTCCTCTTCGTAAACCTCTCAGGACTGGCTCGCTCAACGCCAGCGGATGCGGGTACTATGCGTTCGTTAGATGCAAGGCATCCACACCGTAACAACGCATAGTACCCGATATCCGCACAGTTAAGAGTGAGCTAGTGAAGTGTGGCTAGACTAAAAGCAAGGATGACGATCCATCATCCGGGTTGCAAGTGGTATTCACCGCGCACAAATCGAGCAAGTACGTAAGTACTTAAGCAAGTGTATCATTAGGTCGGCAGGTTGCCAAGTGACTTTCCCCACCCAAGTAAGGACTGGGAATGAGGGCAAAACTTTGGGATAGTATTTTGTTTTTGTCTGACCTAATAGCCGCGCCAAATACCCACCAAAGTACCTTGCAGTTCCACCTGATCAGCGGGTGCTTCAATCGGCAGGTATTGAGAATTAGCAGGCTTCAGTGTTACCTGACTACCTTCGATGTGGTAATGCTTGAGAGTAGTACCTTGACCATCAACTCTGGCCGCGACAATCGTGCCATTCTTCACATATGCAGCATTCTTGACCGGCTGCATAATCACCATGTCACCCTCGGTAATCATGTCCTCAATCATGCTGTCGCCAGTTACCCGCAGGGCAAAATGATCAACACCCTGGAAAAAGCCCTGAATATCTAATCTTTCCACTTCATCCAAGTAGGGATCGACTAAACCACCAGCAGCAATCGCGCCGAGCACCGGAATACCGCTAGTATTGTTTTTTAAAATTTGGATGGTGCGAGCTTGGCCTTCCGCCCACTGAATATAGCCTTTGTTGCGCAAATGTTCCAAACGGCTTTGAATCGGAGCTGGGGACTTCAAGCCCATCGCAATCATCATTTGCCGAATAGAAGGAGCATGTTGCTGGTCGCGAATGTATCTGACTAGCCAGTCGTATAGTTCTTGTTGAGCTTTTGTTAAATTGGGGTTCAATACCATGAGCTGTTCCTAATAGGGGATTGAGTTAGAAGAAAAAACCTCTAACCAAAATGGTTGGAATTGACGCGCTCACGAGATTGCAAAAGAGTTACTTTTGTCTCACCAAAATTCTTTCCATGTGAATATGGATCTACTATAGATCCTAAGTACTATTAGGATCAACTACTATTTAGTACAAAGTATTTAATACCCCAAATTTCACTAGTACGACATGCCTAGCAATGCTACTAGTAAGGCTTTTTGGGCGTGGAGACGATTTTCGGCCTGCTCCCAGACTAACGATCGATCGCTTTCTAATACTTCTTCGGTGATTTCTTCTGCGCGGTGGGCGGGCAGACAATGTAAGACAATCGCTTGCGGATCTGCCCAGCTCATCAAAGTAGCATTTACCTGATAGGGCATAAAGACTGGAATCCGATCCACTGCCTCATCTTCCTGCCCCATACTCGCCCAGACATCGGTATAGACGATCTGGGCACCGCGCACAGCGGTTTCCGGGTCGGTAGTCACAGTAATCTGAGAATTAGTTTGAGCAGCAATCTGTTGGGCTTGCACCACAATCTGGGGGTTCGGCATAAAATTACTCGGTGCCGCAATGGTCACATCCATCCCCACCAACGCACCACCCAACAGCAGAGAATGCGCCATATTGTTGCCATCGCCACAATAGGTGAGCTTCAAGCCCTCCAAAGTGCCAAATTTTTCTTGGATGGTCTGGAGATCGGCGAGGACTTGGCAGGGATGCTCTAAATCAGTCAAAGCATTAATAATCGGCATTTTGGCGTATTCGGCATAAATTTCCAGATCCTGCTGGGCAAAGGTGCGGATTGCTAAAATATCCAGATAGCGATCGAGCACCCGCGCCGTATCTTGTAAGGGTTCACCCCGACCAATTTGGGTAGAGTTAGGGTTAAGGTCGATGACCTGGCCACCCAATTGATACATGGCAGCAGTAAAGCTAACACGGGTGCGGGTAGACGATTTGGTAAAAAGCAGTCCTAAGGTTTGACGGGTTTGGGGATGGACTTGGCGCGTTTTGAGAGCGATTGCTAAGTCGATAAGTTTGAGCAGCTCCGCGCAGCTCAAGTCAGCCATTCCCAATAAGTCTCTTCCCTTTAGGCTTTCCATAAGCGGCCACAATTCCAGCGAAAAACGTATATTCTACTGGATTTAGCACCATGCTTACCAGTCCATATTTATCTTCAGCCCAAGCCCCACGGAAATATCTGATTCTCTTCAGTCACAGCCTCCAAATTCTAGGTCTACATCACGACAACAAATTTGATAACGTTGTTCATCAGTTAAGCTGACGACAATGCCTAAAAAGAAGTCATAGTGCTCTAGCATCAATTAAGACTTTTGCTCTACCATAAATCTTGCAGCCGGGCTAGATTCAGATAAAGTCTAACCATTTGTTAATAAATATCTTTCAAGACATAACTCTCAGATTTACGTCCATCAAACAAGCGCTAGACTCACTGTGGCTCTATTCATTATTTACCTCTATCTAACACTATGTCTAATACATCAAAGACAGAAGAAAACAATTTAAATGTCGATTTACTGCTATCAACCTTTCTTAAAATCGAGCCACAATCTAATGAATTTGCAACAACTTTTTACCAGATTTTATTTGATAAATATCCCCAGGTACTACCGTTATTTTCAGCCACGGATATGAAACAACAAAAAATCAAGTTAATTCAATCGTTGGAGTTAGTAATTGCCAATGTCCACAATACAGAAGCTCTTGGCGAAGTTTTAAGAGCTTTAGGAGCAAGGCATGTAGAGTATGGAACGGTGCTAAGTGACTATCCATTAGTTGGTGATTGCTTACTGCAAGCCTTGGAACAACATTTAGGCAGTGACTGGAATGCTGAAACTAGACAAACTTGGACTGCGGCATATCAAATGATTGCCCAGCTGATGACAGAAGGTGCCCAAACAGTGACCGAAAATGTTAGTGAAAGTAATGCAAGTACCAATTCAGACGCTAAGTTCAATCTAAAAAATCAAGTTACCAGCAATCGAACAATTATTTATAGCAGTACGTCTCAGAATGTTTTTGCTAAGCTAATCCCCCTGGCCATTGTGGGCATGGCGGTGGTCTGTGGATATATCATATGGGCGATGACACAAAACCAAAATCAACCGAACCAAACCCCACCAACTCTTCTGGAGCGAACTAGATAACAAGAATTAGTGAAATTAGCAATGTTTGCCCGTTCTACCGGTTGCTGGCAGAGCAATTGAGTTCGATCGATCCAGTAACTTTCTCGTCATCTACACCCAATTTATACCCAGGATTATTTCCTAGTGCAAGATAGAGCAGCATCAAATGTCGCCAATTCAGCTGCCCTAGCCTCGGATTTGGTGGCTACCAAATAAATACCGCCTTTTTGTCTAGCGATCGACTGCCCCTTGAGACCACCAGTTTTAAATCGATAGGCTAAACCAACTGTTTGATAGTTTCCACCTACTACTTTTTGAATAGTGGAAGTGGCGCTGTATGTCTGGTTTGCCTTGAGCATTACATTTACTCTCGACCCTCTGGTAAGGCAATTGAAGGTTATTAATTTAGCTGGTTTATTGTTGCCTGCCATTTCAGCTAAAGCCCCAGTGCTGGTGATCATGACCAGCAGAGAACTCAGAAGTAACGCAAATTTTTTCATTTTCTGGCACAGATAATTTAAAGTTGCCTGTCAGACAGGAATCGCTAGACTTTTGAGATGTTCCTCTGGTTTGAAGATGTAATCGATCGATCACCACCAAATAGTACTAGAATACTGCTAGCAAACTTCACTTCTTGACCCGATGGCTGAGTCCGAAAACACTGTAGACCTGACGGGTCTGCGGACTACCCAAAACCAGATCAATAACGCCGACTACCGAGCAATCGATATCAAATTGCTCTCGCCAATGTTTCAGCACTTTGTCTCAGTGAAGGAGCAATATCCTCATGCTCTGTTACTGTATCGTTGCGGTGATTTTTTTGAGACTTTTTTCCAAGATGCCGTGACTATTGCCCGAGAATTGGAGTTGGTGCTGACCAGTAAAGAAGGTGGTCGAGAGGTCGGCCGGGTGCCAATGACGGGGGTGCCACACCATGCCGTTGACAAGTATTGTGCCAGCTTGGTAGAAAAGGGTTATGCGATCGCCATCTGCGACCAGATGGAAGAAGCGTCGGCTAGTGTAGGTTTAGTGCGCCGGGAAGTAACTAGAGTTTTAACTCCCGGCACAGTGATGGAAGAATCGCTGTTGACCGCTCGGCGCAACAACTTTTTAGCGGCGATCGTAATTAGTAACGACCATTGGGGGCTGGCCTATACCGATATTTCTACCGGTGAATTTATTGCCACCCAGAGTAATGGCTTAGAAATTCTTAGCCAAGAGCTATTACGCCTCCAGCCAGCGGAAATCTTGGTGCCTACGGCTACGCCAGATATCAATCGACTACTACGGGTCGGCGAAAAGAATGACCAAATTCCGGCTATCTTGCCCAATCAGTTTTGCTATTCCTTACGATCGCCAAAGCCCTTTACGATCGGCGAAGCCCAAGAGCGCTTATTCGAGTATTTTCGACTGAAGTCGCTAGAAGCCACCGGCTGCGACCAAATGCCCTTGGCGGTGCGAGCAGCGGGTGGTCTGTTGGAATACCTAGAAGATACCCAACGGGGCAACCCGGTGGATCTGCAACTACTCCGATCGTATTCCCTGGCCGATTATTTGGTCTTGGACTACCAATCCCGCCGTAACCTCGAAATTTTCCAAACTTCCCGCGATGGCAACCTGCGCGGGTCCTTGCTGTGGGCACTCGATCGGACTGCTACTGCCATGGGTGGTCGTGCCCTCCGGCGTTGGTTATCCCAGCCCCTACTAGATGTAGAGAAAATTACTACTCGCCAATCCTCAGTAGCGGAGCTGACCGAAAATACTTTTCTGCGCCAAGATCTTCAACAACTCCTCAAAAACATCTACGATCTAGAAAGATTGACTGGTAAAGCAGCTGCTGGTCGGATCAATGCACGGGAATTACTATCCTTAGCTGATTCTTTGAGCCGTCTACCAGAACTAGCCGAAATTGTGGCTAGTGCCACCTCCCGCTTTTTAAAAAATCTTCAACAGTATCCGATCGAACTAGTAACCCTCGGCAAGCAAATCCAGGCTTATCTGGTAGAAAGTCCGCCCTTGCTATTAACCGAAGGTGGCATTATTCGCGGGAGTATCAGCGGCCAGCTAGACGAACTACGGGCAGCGGCCGTAGACGATCACCAGTGGTTGGCTAATTTAGAGACGGTCGAACGGGAACGCACCGGTATTCCTAATCTGAAAGTGGGATTCAATAAAAGTTTTGGTTACTACCTCAGCATCACTAGATCTAAAGCTGATCAAGTCCCCGATAACTATCTACGCAAGCAGACCCTCACCAACGAAGAGCGATACATCACCCCCGAACTCAAAGAGCGGGAAGCCCGAATTTTAAATTCTAAAGACGATGTTAACCAACTAGAACACGAAATTTTCTGCGAACTGCGTACCGAAGTTTCGAGCTACGCCGAACAGATTCGGGGCGTGGCCAAGCGGGTCGCGGCGGTAGATGTGTTGTGTGGACTGGCCGAAGTGGCGGTACAGCAGGGTTACTGCTGTCCCGAAATCACCGCTGGCCGGGGAATTAAGATTGTGAGTGGCCGCCATCCGGTCGTCGAGCAATCCATGCCTGCTGGTTTCTTTGTCCCGAACTGCGCCGATTTAGCCACGGATTCCACCGGTACGGATTTAGTGGTGCTGACTGGACCCAATGCCAGCGGGAAAAGTTGCTACCTCCGCCAGATTGGCTTGATTCAATTAATGGCGCAGATTGGGAGTTTTGTCCCGGCTAGGTCAGCGCAGTTGGGATTAAGCGATCGAATCTTCACCCGGGTCGGAGCGGTGGATGACTTGGCCACTGGCCAATCGACTTTTATGGTGGAAATGAACGAAACCGCCAATATCCTGAACCACGCCACCCCTAGATCTTTGGTATTACTGGATGAGATTGGTCGAGGCACCGCCACCTTTGATGGTCTATCGATCGCTTGGGCCGTATCGGAGTATTTGGCCGAAAACATCCGCGCCCGTACTATTTTTGCCACCCACTACCACGAACTCAACGAGCTAGCTTCGATTTTAGCCAATGTCGCTAACTACCAAGTAACCGTCAAAGAGCTTCCCCACGAAATCATTTTTCTCCATCAAGTCAAACCCGGTGGAGCCAGTAAATCCTATGGCATTGAGGCTGGACGCTTAGCTGGGTTGCCGCCGATGGTGATCGATCGAGCGAAGCGAGTGATGAGCCAAATTGAAAAGCACAGCAAGATTGCCATGGGGCTGCGAGAATTTGACCAGGATTGATAAGATTTTAGGATGGTGAAGAAACTGTTTACTCATCAATGCCTCCAGGGATAACAATAAGCCCCAAAGTCACTACTGGAGAGGGATCTGACTAATCATAATCTTCGCCAGCTGCTAACTGAAACTTTGTCTGATGCTTTGAAACAGCTACGAAGTGGAGAGATTATTGCGGAAATTAGTAATTGAAGTTCGATCGCCCTCCACAGCATCCATAAATATTGAGCAGGTCAAAAGAAATTGATTTCTAGATGATCTTATTGAATTGCAGAAATTTAGAAGTGATTTTTAGCATTTTATCTGGACTATCATGTGTACTAGACTTTTTTGAAAGGCGCGTTGGTCTTTTATCAATACTAATTTCTTTAATGCTAACAAAGCGGTATTCATAATCTTTGAGGAAATGCTTATGGTTCCAAAATGATTGCCCGATTTCTCTACAATACGCAATGAAGCACTTCGCACCATTGAGTTGGTGAATAATTTCCTTCTCTGTTCTGCCTTTCCCAGCCTTCATCTCGATATAGACAATGACTTTTTTTGAATCCGTCTCAGCGATGATGACAAAATCTGCTCTTTTACACTCACTCTTGGAATTAGCGAATATATCCTTTGGTGCTGTGAAAGCATCAGCTTTGATAATAATAGTTTGATTGTTATCAGGCATCCCATGGATAGTTACAGAATAGTCAGCGGGCGGAGGCTCTTTGAGAATGACTTGTTTCTTGCCGTGATTGTCTTTTAATGGCACTGTAGCAGTGTCTTTGATCATTTCTTTGAGTATAGAAATATCCGATATCATTCTTCGCCCCAGACAATGGCTTCCTGAATTCGATTCATTGTTTCAATAGTTGTATCAAAACTACGAACTTCAATACCAAGTTCCGGGTCAATGTCCGCTGGTGTTAAAGTTTGGTATCTATTTTTTCTTGTTCCGCCATCTAACATTATCAAAGCCTCTTCGGCAATATAAACTTTGACTCTATCAGGAGAGAGTAATTCTTCTGTCCGATAGCCTTCATCATCAACAATTTTCTTGAGGTGTGGTTTGTCTTGTCTAAGCATAATTAGTGTGTTCAGCTCTTTGATGATGTAATCACTATGGGTCGTGATAAAAACTTTGATACCTACATTAATCAAACGGGCAAAAAGTCGAGCGACACGACGTTGATTTTCAGGGTGTAAGTTCAGTTCTGGCTCATCTACTATAAGTAAGTCACCATATTTAGCTTCATGCTTGAGGTAAAAGCCGATACCTAAAAGAGAACGCACCGCACTAGAACTTTCATCCATAGACAGCCTGATGCGTTTACCCTTTGGTACATAATAGAGTTCATCATTGCGGGTGACAGTATACTCACCACCAATAATATCAGCAAAATCTACCAATATATCAGGATGTTTTTCTGCAATAAAACTACTTTTTTTGACTAGACTCTCAAGTTGACGAATGAAATCCACATCTGTTTTTATTGGCAGAGCATAATCTTCATAATCTTTAAGTAAAAGCTCTATTGGGTCAATATTTTTCTTATCGGCTTGACCCATTTCTTCAAGCAAACGATTGCGAGCAAAGTTCAACTCCTTACGAAAAATGGCAGCACCTGTTCTTTCAGCACTAGCAATAAAAGGATTGGGGAAAACCCGAGAAAATATAATTTCTTTGAGAGCATCACCAATAATATGTTTGATGACATCAGTAGGGATTTTTGCTTTTTCTTGTTCAACTAGCAACGTGACAACTAACTCTGTACTATCCTGACTTTTAGTGATCGAGAATATTTCTGCGCTAGCAGCACTCATTCTTCGTGAAAACGAACTGGCAATCTCTATTTCTTGGCTATCTAAAACCACATCGAATACTGCTTCCTTAAATCGTTCTGCTGCTGTAGCAAAAATCTTTGGTAGTTGCTGAGTATATTCCTGACATCCTTTGGTGATAATCTGTTTTGATTGCTTAACATAATTATTTATATTAATACGAATTACACCATCTTTAAGTAGCTGATCAATTTCATTGTCATCTACATCTATCGAAAAAATTCTTCGCCAAATGTATAGAAACCCAAAAAGAGCGTAGGCAGCATAGGTCTTCCCAGTATTATTACAGCCACAGATTATTGTTAAGTCACCAAGTGTAAATTTGGCTTGTTTTAAAGCACCAAGATTTTTAATTGTAATTTCCACTGCTGTATTCCTTTAGCGATTATCACCACCATCATTTCTCAACGATATCTTAATCTTGAAATCTCCTGTAACTTGGATAATTATTCTTCCCAAAACAGCAAAATTCTCTCTCCTCAGCTAACCACCCAGAGTTTTCATAAACCGCTTCAAACCACTAAAAATCCCCGCCGCCGTCGCCGGAGCCGACTCCTCATCCCCCATCAAAATCCTGTCCAACTCATCCCCCAACGGCTTATAAGGCAACTCCGCAATCACCTGATACTCCCCATCCTCCATCCGCCACACCTGCCACTGCCCCGGAAAACAACGATAAATCGCCACCTCATCCGACAACGGCTTAATATAATACGCCGTCGTCAAAGTCTTAATAAACCTGTCCCGCAACTGCCGCGCCGCATAACCAATCCCCACAATCGCCGCATCCTCTAGCCTCGGCAACAACAGCACCACTGGTCGATCTTCCGCCACTCCACACAACTTCTCGATCTGCTCCACCTCCACCGCCGACGGTTCCACCGCCACATAGATCCGATCCTCCGGCTGAATCTTATCGACCACCGGACTGCGGCTGCTCCCCATATCACTAATCTGAAATCCTGCCTCCGGCCAATCCCGCCGCGCCAAAGCCGCCGCTCCCGTATCTGAAAACAATACCCGCAGCGTTGCTCCATATTCTTCTGCCAAAAATGGCAAAAACTGCTGAGCCACCCCCATACTCCGCAACTCCGGATAGACAATCTCGACCGTAATCTTGGGATGACCAGCCGCAATCGCCGCTTGGGTTGCGACCTTGGCCTGTTCGATCGCTTCTTCAATACTTTGGGGCAGCATGAGGTATAAAAATTTTGAGGGGGATAAAGAAAATTCTAATCCCCCAACGACGCATTACACTACAAACTCTTGATAAGTAGCGTTGCCGTAGGTCATGTTTTTATCAAAAGCCGACAGCACTTGGTTTTTAGCACTCTCTGATGCCAAGCACTGACAAACTAAGGTGGCCACGTCCGATCGACAGATGCTCCCGGCCACATGCGTATCCAGAGTCAATACCCCATTCCCATTTGCTGGCTCCGACTTTAACCCACCAGGACGGACAATCGTATAATTCAAACCGCTATCAATCAGATATTGCTCGGCCTTTTCCTTATCTGCTAGCACCGCCGCTAAGGACTCATAAGCCGCCGCCGGAATGGCACCTTTGGTGGCACCAGCGCCCAGCGAAGAAACCAGAATAAACCGACCCACGCCGCTTTTGACCGCCGCATCAATTAATTGCTTATTCCCCAAGAAATCCGCCCGTTGGCCATCTTGTGGCATCCCCCCGATCGTACTAATGATCGCACCAACCTGGCCAGTCATGGCATTAGTCACATCAGCCACGTTCAAGGCATCACCTACGACTGTTTCAACGTTCAGTGCTTGCAGATCGGGCTGAGAAGCCGGAGACCTAACTAGCGCTAGCACTGGCAAATTTTGTGTGGAAAGAATCCGAGCGATCTGATTGCCAACGCCCCGGCTAGCACCAGCGAGAAAAATCGAGCCAGAAGTTGTCATAGTTGTGGGTGAATAGAAAATGGATTTAGGAGCCACCGACGACGAATAGATTGTGTCTAGCAGAAAATGGCTACAGAGTTAGTAGTTAGGTATTGAATATCTGATTTCCCAACTTTAACTTACGAACAGCAAATTCACTATAAATTTCACATAAAACATCTATAGTAAACTTTGAATGTTGCCATAAAACTATTGACTCCCTAAACCGCAGACGCATAGGCATCACACAATTGTTGAAACTCTTGATCATCGACTGTTTTGGTGGTGTGATCTTGAGTAGTTTTTGTCATCCCATACCCAACTGCTGAATCAGTCGAAATGAGCAGTGCAACTGCCTGACCATCCCTTTCAATCGTAACTTCTCCGCCTTTATGAACTCTGTCGAGTAAGGCAATTAAACTAGTGTTGGCAACTTTAACAGTATTGCTTGGCATAATTTTTAATCTCTAAACTCGTTGCCCACATTTTAGCGGCCTAAGTGCAAATTGACTACCTACCACAAAATAAAACTACTAAAAATATGTAGTGGAAATTTATAATCAACATTCCAGTCCACGCCACCTAAGTCAACATTTCTTCTAGTTGATTTTGACTCCATAGCCATTGATATAAGCCCTTTTGAGCGATCAGCTCTGGATGAGTGCCAACCTGGACGATCGATCCTTTATCCATCACTAAAATTCGATCGGCCATCGCAGCTGCGGACAACTGATGCGATATAAAAATAACTGTTTTACGCTGAGTTTCCTCTGCTAAGTTTTGCAAAATTGTCGTGGCGGTTTGGTTATCCACACTCGACAGTGCATCATCTAAAATCAGAATTGGTGCATCCACGAGTAGTGCTCTGGCGATCGAAGTCCGTTGGCGTTGGCCGCCAGATAGGGTGATGCCCCGCTCCCCGACCAAAGTGTCGTATTGCTGGGGGAAATTAGTAACCTCACTATGCATCTGTCCCTGCCGAGCAGCGATCTGCACTTGTTCCAGATCAGCTGCCGGACTACCATAACGGATATTGTTAGCTACAGTAGTGCTGAACAAAAAACTCTCCTGTGGCACGTAAGTAATTAATCCGCGCAGACTAGTTAGGGTTAGCTTTGTCACATCGTAGCCATCCACAAATAGCTGACCGGGAGAGACCTTTAGGAGCCGAGGAATGGCATTCGCCAATGTCGATTTTCCTGATCCGATCGGACCCACAATCGCAATTCTTTCGCCTGGCTGAATCTTAAAACTCACATCTTGGAGGGCGGGACTGCTCGCCCCAGGATAAGTAAAAGATAGATGACGGGCTTCCACCCCGCCCCGCCATTCTTGGGCTGGGGCAATCGAGTCTGGAGCATCAGCAATTTGTGGCTGGGCAGACATAATTTCTTCTACTCGCTCAATACTGACTTCGCCCCGTTGAAAAGCTGTAATAGTAAAACCTAGTAAAGCGGTAGGAAAAATCAGGTTTTGAGCATAGATAATCAAAGCCAGAAAGTTGCCCACCGTAATCTCTTGGCTGGCGATTGCCTGGCCGCCTTGCCATAACAAAACCAACAAACTAATCGAAGCCAAACCTTGAATGATAGGAAATACAGTATTGCGCGATTCGGCTAGCTTCAAGTTAGCCGTGAATACTGCTCTGTTTTTTTCAGCAAAAGCCCGCCGCTCAGTTTCTTCTTGGGCATAGATTTTGATCAGAGTAATCCCGCTCATATCCTCCTGAATCAACTCGCTTAAATCCGATAGCTTTTCCTGAACAATCACCTGCTCTTGACGCAAACGTCCACTAAAAATTTGGACAGTCAGCAGCATTACTGGATAGATGGCCAAGGCCAGCAGGGTCAGCCGCACATTAATAGTCAACATTGCTGGCAGTGTAAAAGTATAGGCAAAAATAATGTTGAAAATACTGAGCAGTGAAAACCCCATCAGTCGCATAATATTTTCCACATCACTAGTCGATCTGTTGATTAAATCACCGACAGTAGTAGTGGAAAAGTAGGCCACATCCATTTTTAGTAGGTGATCAAAAATCTGTTGTTTTAGATCGGCTTGTACCCGCCGACCAACGCCAAAAATCAGCAGCCGCGAGGTCATTCTAGCTACCCAGGCTATGGAAGCCAAGAAGATCACCAGCATCGCTAAGTGGGTAATTTCGGTATAGCTAAAGTTGATCCGCAGTCGATCGATCCCATCGCGAATCAGCAAAGGAATATAAACACTGAGCAAATTAACAACCAGTAGTGCCCCAATTCCTTGCCAAACAGCGGGCAAATAAGGTTGGGCGTAAGCAAAAAGTTTTTGGAGCCGAGGATTAGCCATCAAAAGTTTATAACCAGGGATATCTCTGACCATCGTAACAAACCATGTTATTATTGGAATTCTGGCATTTGGGTTTCAAGACATTCCCCTAGGATTATGGCAAAGCGTACAAAATTAGTTCTCAGTAAAGAAGTTCGGAAGCTGGGTAAGCTCGGTGACGTAGTAGAAGTCGCTCCCGGCTATGCTCGCAACTACCTGGTGCCCCAAGGCATTGGCCTGCCGGTGACTCCTGGTATTTTACGGCAGGTCGCCAAGAAAAAAGAAATTGAATTACAGCGATTAGCTGAGCTGAAGATTGAAGCTGATCAGCAAAAAGCATCGATCGATAAAGCTGGTGCATTACAAATCAGCAAAAAAGTCGGTGAAAACGATGCCATCTTTGGTACTGTTACCACCGCTGAAATTGCCGAAGCAATCAAGTCGTTGTCTAATGTAGAAGTAGACAAACGAGACATCAGTATTCCTGATGTTGCTCAACTAGGTAGCTACAGCGCCGAAGTGAAACTGCACCCCGAAGTAACTGTAACTGTTGAATTCAACGTGGTTGCTGAATAGTTAGTTTTAGCCGTCTTTTAACCAATGTCTGAAGAAACCAGTTTTTCGAGTGCCAGACATGATCAAAACTCGCCAGCCACTGGCGAGTTTTTGATGTCTAGAGTCAGTGAAGCACTTCCGAACATTGCCGCTAATTATATTCCTCCCCAAAATATTGGTGTCGAGGAAGCAATTCTGGGTGGAATTTTGCTAGATCCGGAAGCCTATGGACGGGTGGCCGAGTTATTGGTACCCAAAGCTTTTTATATTCCGGCTCATAATTATATCTATCAGGCTGCGATCGATCTGTATAGCCAAGGCAAACCCACCGATCTTTTGAACGTTACGAATTGGCTGACTGATAACCAGTTCCTAGAAAAGATTGGTGGCCAAAGCAAGTTAGTCCAACTAGTAGAACGCACCGTCAGCGCCATAAATATTGATTCCTTAGCCGTGCTGCTGATGGAGAAGTATGTACGGCGAGAGCTAATTCAAGCTGGCAATGATGTCAGTCAATTAGGCTACGACACCGGGAAATCGCTGGAGCAGGTACTCGACCAGTCCGAGCAAAAGGTATTAAACATTACCCAGGTGCGGCCCCAGTCTGGTCTAACGCCGGTCAGCGAGATTGTTTTGGATACTTGTAAGTTGATCGAGGCTCGTCACCAAAGCCTAGTGCCGCCGGGACTAACTTGTGATTTTGCTGACTTAGATGCGATGACTGGTGGTTTTCAGCGATCAGACTTAATTGTAATTGCTGGTCGCCCGTCAATGGGAAAAACCGCCATCAGCCTCAACATTTCCTACAACATGGCGCAGATTCACCAGTTGCCGGTATTAGTTTTTAGCTTAGAAATGTCTAAAGATCAACTAGTTCAACGGATGCTCGCTGGCGAAGCCCGGATTGATAGTAATCGACTACGGGCTGGTCGGATTAATCAAACGGAGTGGGAACAAGTCTATGATGCCATGGAAAAAATCGCTACTTTACCGATTTACATTGATGACACTGCGAACATGATGGTGATGCAGATGCGTAGCCAAGCACGGCGGCTACAAGCCGAAACTGGTAAGCGGTTGGGCATGATCATGCTGGATTATTTGCAGCTGATGGAAGGCAGCAGTGATAATCGGGTGCAAGAAATCTCGAAAATCACGCGGAGCTTAAAGGGACTAGCGCGGGAGCTAGATGTGCCGATTATTGCGCTGTCGCAGTTGAGTCGGAGTGTGGAAGCTCGCAATAATAAGCGTCCGATGATGTCGGACTTGCGGGAAAGTGGCAGTATTGAGCAGGATGCCGATCTGGTAATTATGCTGTACCGGGATGCTTACTATAATCCAGACACACCCGATCGAGACATCACCGAATTAATTGTGACCAAGCACCGAAACGGCCCCACCGGGGTCGTGAAACTGGTGTTTGACCCCGGTTTGACCAAGTTTAAAAACTTAGCCCGACCGATATGATGGGTTGCTAGCGACTACGCGGTGCTGGTCGGGATGGCCGTGCCGGAGCCTTTCCAGCAGCACTATTTCTCTGGGGCTTCGCTGATGATGGCCGCGCTGATTGTCCGCGTCCCTGACCACCTTGACGGGACTGCCGCCCATTTGGAATCGGCTCCGCCTTAATCTTTGGATCTGGCTCAAAACCAGCCACAACTTCTTGCGGCAACGGCTGCTTAATCAACCTTTCAATATCAGCCAATAGCTTCCATTCATCAATACACACCAAAGACGAAGCACCGCCATCAGCGCCAGCCCGGCCAGTGCGACCGATCCGATGCACATAATCTTCTGGCACATTGGGTAACTCGAAATTCACCACATGGGGCAAGTCATTAATATCTAGTCCCCGTGCCGCAATGTCGGTAGCCACCAATACTTGCAAACCACCATCTTTAAACTCTGCCAAAGCCCTGGTCCGCGCTCCCTGGCTTTTGTTGCCGTGAATGGCCAAGGCTTTAATTCGATCTTCAGCCAGTTGCTTCACCAATCGATCGGCACCATGCTTTGTGCGGGTAAACACCAACACCTGTGACCATTTGTGAGTATGAATGAGGTGAGAAAGCAACTCCCGTTTTTGCTCTCGATCGACTGGATAAACCTTCTGCGATACTGTATCAGCGGTAATGTTACGACGGGCAATTTCGATCATGGTGGGATTGTTTAACAAACCTGCTGCCAGCTCCTTAATTTCGGAAGAGAAGGTGGCTGAGAATAGCAGATTCTGGCGATGTTTCGGTAGCAGCACCAAAATACGTCGAATGTCGCGGATAAACCCCATATCGAGCATTCGATCGGCTTCATCCAGCACCAAGATTTCCACATGAGACAAATCTACTGTGCGTTGCTGGGCGTGATCTAGTAGTCGGCCAGGGGTTGCTACCAAGATATCGATGCGGCTTTTCAACTTTTGGATTTGGGGATTGATATTTACCCCACCAAAAATTGTCATAGAATTGAGCTTCAGGTACTTGCCATACTCAGTTACACTTTCCTCTACTTGCGCCGCTAATTCGCGGGTAGGAGTAAGAATCAATGCCCGAATTGGTAAGTTGCGGCTGATCGGGCCATCATTTTTGTTTTTTTCAGATAGTAAATGCAGAATTGGTAATGTGAAGCTAGCCGTTTTACCAGTACCCGTTTGAGCGCCAGCTAAAATATCACCACCAGCGATCGCCACAGGAATCGCTTGGAGTTGGATGGGGGTGGGTTCGGTGTATCCCCGCTCATTGACAGCACGAAGAATGGCATCGGATAGACCGAAATTAGAAAAAGACATGTTTAGTTTGCAGTGAGCGGTTATTTTTTACCAAATCCTTTGCCGACGTTGGCTTTGGTCAGAGACAAACAGTCATTCAACTGCTTTTTGAGCTGGTCATGGTCTAAGTTTTGACCAATCAGCACCAGCTTGGTGGAGGGTAAATCTGTCCATTCCCGATCATCGATCGAGAAACGCTTGCCGCAGAGGTGAAAAATATGGCAATTAGGGCTTTCATCAAACCATAGCAGACCCTTGGCGCGGAAAATGCCCTCATCTAGATGATTATCCAGAAAATATTGAAATTTCTTGATCGAGAAGGGCTGATCGCTCTGAAAAGACAGAGAAGTAAAGCCATCTTGAGCTAGGTGATCGGAATGATGATGGTGCCCGTGGTCATGAGCATCATGTTCGCAATGGTCGTGAGCATGGTCACAGTTGCTGTGATCTTCATGATCATGATGATCGTGGCCGTGATCTGCCGATCCTTCCACAAACTTATCAGACTCAAACAAGCCCACACTTAAGATCAGCGGCAAAGATACTTCGGAGTTGGTAGTGCGGAGAATTCTGGCTCCTGTTTTCATGTCCCTAATCCGCACTTCTAGCAGATCAACATCCGCTTCATCTACCAAATCGGTTTTGTTCAGTAACAAAATATCGCCGTAGGTGATTTGGTTCAGAGCCGCTTCGCTGTTAAACAAGTCCAAGCTAAAGTTAGCGGAGTCTACCAGGGTGATGATCGAATCCAACCGGGTCATGTCCCGCAACTCGGTACCCAAAAAGGTCAAAGCCAAGGGCACTGGGTCTGCTAGGCCGGTGGTTTCTACTACTAGGTAATCGATCGGATCAGGCCGATTCAATATTTTGTAGACTTCCTTGACCAAATCATCATTGATCGTGCAGCAGACACAGCCATTACTCAGCTCGACCATGCTGTTATCAGCGCTAGTCGCGATGATCAGATCATTGTCGATCCCAATTTCCCCAAATTCATTGACCAAGACTGCGGTCTTCAAACCCTGCTGATTGGTCAAAATATGATTTAGGAGGGTCGTTTTGCCACTGCCCAAGAAACCGGTAATAATTGTGACCGGCAAAATTGGTCGAGTAGTTTCATCGGTAGGTGACTGGGCGGAAATAGTAGCAGAAGTCATAGGGCGTGATGAAGGGAAGAATTGATATGATTAAGCCTACGCGGCATCATGCTAACAAGTTTAACAAAACCCAGATCTTTATGAGCATTAGTATCTACAACACTCTGACTTCTAAGAAGGAGCCATTTAAATCGCTGTTGCCCAAACAAGTAAGCATGTATTGCTGCGGTGTCACGGTGTACGATTTGTGCCATTTAGGTCATGCCCGGGCTGCGGTCATTTGGGACACCGTGCGTCGCTATTTGGAATGGCGAGGGTACGAGGTGAACTATGTCCAGAATTTTACCGATATTGATGACAAAATTCTGAACCGGGCGCAGGCCGAAGGCTTGACGATGGCCGAGGTGTCGGCCAAATATATTGAAGCTTACTTTACTGATTTAGCTCGGCTCAATGTGCGCAATGCTAGTAATTATCCCCGCGCCACCGAGCATATTCCCCAAATTATTGAGCTAGTGGCCGAGCTGGAGAAAAAAGGTTTGGCCTATGCGGTGGCTGGCGATGTCTATTTTCGAGTGCGTCAGTTTGCCGGGTATGGCAAACTTTCTGGTCGCAAATTAGATGATATGCAAGCTGGTGCTGGTGGTCGGGTGGCGGTAGCCACCGAGGAAAATACCATCAAAGAAGATCCCAGTGATTTTGCCCTGTGGAAAAGTGCCAAACCGGGCGAACCGGCCTGGGATTCACCTTGGGGTAAAGGCCGACCAGGTTGGCATATTGAATGCTCGGCCATGATTCGATCGACTCTGGGCCAAACCATCGATATCCACTGCGGCGGTAATGATCTGATTTTTCCCCACCACGAAAATGAGATTGCCCAGTCCGAAGGTGCTAATCATCATCCCCTGTCACGCTATTGGATGCATAACGGCATGGTGAATGTCGATGGGGAAAAGATGTCCAAATCCCTAGGCAACTTCACCACCATTCGCGATTTACTGGACAGACCAGTAGATCCAATGATTATTCGATTATTTATTTTGACGGCTCAATATCGCAAGCCGATGGATTTTACTGCCGATGCCTTAGCCAGCAACGAACGCAGTTGGCAAACTCTCAAAGATGGCTTGCTATTTGGTCAGCGCTTTGCCGATAAATTGGGTTGGGATTTGCACAAACCACCGACTTTTACCCCAGTGCCACTGAGCATTAGTGCCAAAGTCGCGCCGCAGCCCACCGCAGCCACCAAGCCGTTGCCGGATGAAATTAGCCCCGTGGTAGAACCTTTCCAAGCCTTGCCAAACGCTGTCCGGCAATTCACCCAGGAATATCGGGGTTTAGTAATATTGACGATCGCCCTGTTCTTTACCCAATTTCCGGTGCGGTTCTTTGCGCGGTTTTTAGGTATTTTCAATACCCTGCCCATCTTGCCAAATTTACTAAAATTTGTTGGTATTGCGGTGGTAGCCAGAACTATTTTGTTTAAAAAACCCCGCGAAATCTTCTTTGCCAAGATCCGGCAAGCACTGGGTTATGTATTTAAAGATCGATCGCCCATCAAAAAAG
Organism: Synechococcales cyanobacterium; assembly: GCA_043755575.1. Taxonomy (GTDB): domain Bacteria; phylum Cyanobacteriota; class Cyanobacteriia; order Cyanobacteriales; family Chamaesiphonaceae; genus JAAFHZ01. The sequence continues at coordinate 9,488 of JAYUSR010000235.1, read as the reverse complement.
TGCAAGAAGTAACAGCCACTGCTGATATTACTCATGTGGGTATTTCTGGATTAGCAACACCGGCACCTACGGAACAGCCTGCCACCATCAACCCATTTTTCCAACAATTTTGCGATGTGGTCGATGAAGATTTCAACTTTGCGGGGGGCTTGGCGGTGTTGTTTGAGCTAGCCAAAGATTTAGGCAAAGCGGGGAATATCTTAACCCACGGCGGCCAAATTACTGATTCTGCCATGCTAGAGCAGCAATGGTATAGCTTGCAGCAGTTGGCCTCAATCTTGGGTTTAGAAGCTCAACTCGCCGATGAACCAGCTCTGGCCAATGACGGTTGGGATGACCTGTCGATCGAACAACTAATTGCTGAACGTAAAGCTGCCCGAGATGCCCAAAACTTTCAAAAAGGCGATCAAATCCGCAATGATCTTAAAGCTCAAGGCATTGTGTTGGTTGATCGCAAAGGCGAGCCGACTACTTGGTATCGCAATTAAACGCACCAGCGAAAAAAAAGCCGGACTTCTTTGGAGAAGTCCGGCTTTTGTCTTAAAACGGAGAGGGAGAGATTCGAACTCTCGGAAGCTTTCACTTCATCCGATTTCAAGTCGGACGCGATCGACCACTCTGCCACCTCTCCAGCAGGTTTTCTATTGTATCACAGGACTCAGCGCTGTTAAATAGTTCTCCGATCGCTGAATTTCGCCCTGTCGATCGATCCAAATCAAACTAGCCTCAACCACCCGACCATCTTGCAAAGTGACGATCGAGAAATTATGCAAAATTGGTGGATAGTTTAGCACTCGTGGACAGCGCGCCGCGTTGAGATATAGAGTTTTACCAATTTGGCGAGCAGGTACCCGCAGTCGGTCAGTCCGATGACGGAGCTGGTGGTGCATATGACCAAAAGCCACCAAAGGAATTGATTTACCTTGAGATTGCAGCTGACCGATCGCCGCTGCCAAATCCGGGTCTCCAAAGTCGCCACCTAGCGGGGACCAATCTCTGCCACAGATATCTTCTGGTTGATCGCCCAAGCCAGCTGGCCCATTGTGTCCAATAAAAATCAGCTGCTCTGTGCTGGTACTCTCGGCGGCGGCCACAATTTTGGCCGTAGATTCCGCAAAGTTATTGACCTCAAACCTGCTTTGATAGAATTTTTGATTGCGCCACTGATCACCACCCCAGCTAAACGGACGGCCACCTACCACCGCCAAATTAAACTGCGGAAAACTGCGCTGACCATAGCCCACATAGCTATCCCCCAATATCTCAATTTGGGCTTGCACCCAATCCTCTTGCGATCGATCGTAAGGACATTGGCTCTGTCCCCAGCTGGTTGCACTAAACCAAGCATCATGATTACCCAAGATGACTGCTTTGGGTAATTCCAATTCGGAAACAATTTTAGCGATCGATACGTCTTCATTGCCAAAATCACCAACGAATAGCACTAAATCTACTGCTAACTTTTGCAATAACTGATTGTCAGTCAAACTCCATTGGCTATGCACATCGCCAATAATTGCAATTCGGCAGCTGCTAGACGTAATGCTTGTAATGTAATTCATAAAACTTGCAGTTAAATACTGGCCAAAAACATTTTTGTGAGCACCATTTTCTAGGTATACCAGTGACAATTCACCTGAATCTAATACGTCAAATTGCTGGCTGAATCAAGTACCAATACCACATATCACTAATATTTTTAAATAGTAATAATTGTGGCCAGATTAATTCTGTGATATTAGTGTTTTCCATCCATCCTCTTGACTTCTATTGACCTTTCTGGGTTATGCCCAGAAAGACCCCGATGAAAATTATCCTTTAGACACATGTTGATTCTGAACTTTTTAAGTGAGCGCAAGAAGAGGGTTGCAAGTGATACATTCTAATCCGATATAGTGACAGAGTACCTGTCGCCGCACAATTAAATACCGATAAAATGATTAATATGTTGATTTAATCTATGGATTGACAATATAATTGCCTGGGAAAGTTTACTTGTATTAAGACCTTGCACTAGTATAAAAATATCTTATGCAGTGCTTTAGCTATGTAAAGCAATCAATATGCCACATAGTTTAGACTTAATCTTTATGAAGTTTAAAGTAAACCAGTTTTGTTTAATAGGGAGTATTGAAGTATGAAACATTTTTTGTTGACAATGAGCCTTTCTTGCTTTTTACCAGCAATGGTAGGAATGCCCAGTCAAGCCAGCAGTCTAGATAACCTAGATACTAGTTCAAGCCAAGCTAAATTAGTTGCTCAAGCTGTAGAGACTCCGGCTTCGCCTAGTACACCAGGCTCTACCACAGATCCTTCTGTAGCCCCCGCCGACAAGTCAGCACCTGATAAAGATAAAAAAGATCAAGTCGCACCCATTACCCCAGACGCCACCACACCGACAACACCTCTAGCTCCACCATCTGGTTCTGTCGATGCACCAGCGGGTGATAAAGCTACCCCTGATAAAGATAAAGTAGCGCCCGTTGCACCAGATTCGACTACCCCTGTAACACCTTTAGCGCCAGCTCCAGGTACCCCTGAAGCGCCAGCGGGTGATAAGGCCACTCCTGATAAGGCACCAGGTTCCCCAGAGATGACACCGCCTGGAGCACCAGGCATTGCTCCTGCCGATGCGCCACCGCCGCCAGGATCCGTAGATCCTTCGATGTCTCCTGCGCCTGGTTCGGCACCGGCTCCTGTTAAGCCTGCTGGCGATGGTATTCGTCGTTTTATGCGGAGCAGCACCCAAGGGACTGGCACTCCTAATGCCGCAGCACAAGCTGAGTTAGAGAAAGTTAAGGCTGAATCGGCTGCTTTCTTGGAATCTGTCAAGAACCCTAACGCTAGTCAGCTCGATCAGTCTTCTGGTAGTGCCTCTTACCCTAGCCCCACTTGGTAGAAAATACCGAGCTGATTGCTGCGTCACAGCTTACTCAACTTAATCGATTCTCAATACCAAACTAACAGCGAACATTATGGCGAATAAATTTAAAACTACTACTACCATTGGCCTTGGACTAGCCGGTCTGGCTCTCACTGGCCTGACGGCTCAGACAGCCAGAGCTGATGAATTTGGCAACAATGTTGTCCAATTTGATACAGAAACTGCCGTTGAATTTGAAGTCATAGAGTCCCACGGCGCTTACAAGTCGATCTTTGGCGTTATGGATCTCAACACTGGAGCTAAAACCCTTCTAATTAAAGAAGAAAAGGCCGCAGACAGTGACGATCGGGATGTGAACAAGGCTAGCGACTTTTTGGGTACTCCCGGAAATACGCTCAACCCACCCAAGAATGTATTTAAGTTTCAGGCCAACACGCCTTACACCTTTTTTCTAGAGTCTAGAAATGGTAGCGGTCGGGTGGTTTCGACGGTCTATTCCACTAGTTCCAAGAACACCAAGAGCAGCGTGCAGGCGCAGTTCGACAAAGATTTTTCGGGTCTTTCTAACCAAGGCGTGAAAATTAGCTGGGATGATTCGGTCAAAAAGGGTGGTGCTGGCACTGACTATAACGACTTTGTGGTGATTGCTGGTGGTGTTGGCAACAGCGCTGCTGCTCAGCCAGTTGATCCTGCTACTCAAGAAGTTGAGGGTCAGTTGGGTAGCCTCGGTTCCAAGGAATTCCCTTCTAACATTCCAGTAGCTGGCTCTAGTATTTCTCCTGGTTTGAGCATCAACAACCCGATTGGTTTTGGCGCTGACAACAACATTGGCTTTATCTCTGGGAGCTACCAATCTAGATCACGTTTTACTGATACATCAGATGGTGAAATCGGTATCGGTGTGGGCTTAGGTAACGCGATCGACTCCGTGGGCTTAGAAGTTGCTTATACCCTAAACAGTTTTGGCAGCAGCCAACCTTTTGGTAGCGGTGGCTTTAGTGCCAAGCTGCACAAGCGGGTTGCTGACGATACAGCGATTGCGATCGGCTGGAACCAATTTGCCAATATTGGTTTTACTGACGTTCCTCGGAACTCCTACTACGCAGTGGGTACTCAAATCTTACGCACTACCGATAACATCGATAGCTTCTTAAGTCGGATTGCTCTATCTGTCGGTGTGGGCGGTGGCCAATTTCTTTCCCAAGAAACTCTTACTGCTACCCCTCCCGGCGAGAGTCCTAGCGGCGTGAATGTGTTTGGTTCTGCGGCTTTCCGCCTTGCTAAACCAGTGAGCGCAATTGTAGAATGGACTGGTCAGGACTTGGCTGCTGGTCTATCGATCGCGCCCTTTGGCGATGACTTCCCATTGGTAATTACACCAGCCTTCCGCGATATTACTGGTGTTACTGGTGAAAGTGCTAGATTTGTCCTGGGTGTCGGTACTTCCTTCAAATTTTAAGCATACATAATTTTATTTAGGAGAAATCAAATGAAAAAAATTCTTGCCAGTGTAGCATCAGTGACGGCCGTCTGTTTAGCTGCTGTACCAGCTTTTGCCGGTAATCCTAATCCTCCGCATCCAGCAAGTGCTTCTGTTGCGGGAACAACAAGCTCATATGGTGGCAGTGGTGGTACCGGAGGTAGCGGTGGCAGTGGTGGTAGCAGTGGCAGTGGTGGTACCGGAGGTAGTTCTCCTAGCGGTGTCGGTCCTAATTCCAATGGTAGTAACTTTGGCGGAACTGGAAACACCGGCTCGGTAGCACCTCGTGTTAATGGTGGTACGGCTAGTAGCAATCCTAGCGCTGGTTCTGGTGGAACTGCTAGATTCAGTCCTGGTGTGCTAGCTCAAGCGCAGTCCTTGCAGCAAAGATTGGCAGCAGCTAGAGCTGCTGTGGAGCAAGGTGGCCCAGAAGCCTCCATCGAAACTATTCCGGTTGCTGGAGAGCCAGTTGTACCACCTAATACCAAGGTAATTCGTGGTCGCGGTTAGTAACTTGACTGCACTACATTGAGATTTTTCAGTATTTTAGTTAAAAAAACTGAATCTCAAAAAGTCAGTTAAACGTCATCTAATTGTTAAGGTAAATGAAGCAGGGACAACGCCCTGCTTCATTTTTGTTTATCAATCACCTAGACTAATTAATACCAGATGGCATAAAGTCATCATCATTGTCAAAAAGTGTCTAACTTTGGGCTGACATACCTGAGTATTAGGAGAAACCAATGAAAAAAAATCCGACCAGTGTCGTTATGACCGCTGCTGTGGCTATCTTTTTAGGTGCTTTACCATCTTTTGCTGGTGATCAAAAAGCTCCCGCAGCTACTAATGGTTCTAACGCGAATTTTGGTATAGATAGTCCTATTCCGACACCAAGTCTAGTGCCGATAGCTGCTACGGCCATCAATGGTCTGGCTCAAGCTGAGTTCTTGCAGCAAAAATTTGCAGAGGACAGAGCTGCCGCTGAGCAAAAACTCGCAGCAGACCAAGCTGCTGCCGCGCCCAGCGATGCTCTACAAGATTCTAATGAAAATGAAACTATTGCTGTTACGCCAGAGCCAGTGGAATCAACTGAGATTCTCACCCTGGATTAATTTACCGCTAGCTAAATCCAGCAATTAAGCTCGTAAAAAGACCTAAACCATCGATACTACCCAGGTTGCGATCAGCGGCTCTTTCGGGGTGGGGCATCATTCCCAGTACGTTTTTTTGCTGGTTACAGATTCCGGCGATACTATGGAGCGAGCCATTCGGGTTATGGCCAGCGTAGCGAAATAGAATTTGCTGATTATCTTCCAGCTGTTGAATAGTGTCGGGTTCAGCATAGTAGCAACCCTCACCATGAGCAATCGGTAAAGAAATCTCCGGCTGGTTGTTGTAGGCTGTTGTCCAAGGTAAGTCAGTCTTGGTAACGTTCAAAGGTACCTGATCGCAAATAAAGTGTAAATCGCGATTGCGAACTAAAGCCCCTGGCAATAGACCCACTTCTGTTAGAACCTGAAAACCGTTACAAATTCCTAATACATACTTGCCTTGCTGGGCATGATTCACCACTGCTTTCATCACCGGCGAAAACCGAGCGATTGCGCCACAGCGTAAGTAATCGCCATAGCTAAAGCCCCCCGGTATCACCACCACATCAATATCTTCGATGTCGGTATCCTCGTGCCAAACCATCCGGGTGGGCATCTGCAAAAGATCACGAGTAACATAGGCTACGTCTCGATCGCAGTTGGAGCCAGGAAATACCACAATGCCAAATTTTATAGTCATGAGCTAGGCAGCCGGAACAAGTTCAAAACGATAGTTTTCGATAACTGGATTGGCCAGGAGCTGGTCACAGATTTGGTTTAGTTCGGCCTGGGCAGCATTTTCATCATCACTATCCAGACTGACTTCGATGTATTTACCAATTCTGACTGCGCCCACATTCTGGAAGCCCAAATGTTCGATGCCCGATCGCACTGCGGCACCAGCTGGATCTAAGACAGAGGGGCGGAGAGTTACGTAGATCCGAGCTTGATATGATTGAGTCATGCTAATCGCTTTAATTACTGAAAAATCCAATCCGCCAAACTCAAATATAATATAGCAACGTGGCTGCACATTGGCCGAAAATCTTCATCTATTATCCAGTATGAAATTGGAACTAACTCGCAGCCAAGAGCGTATCCTGCAACTTCTCCAAGAACTGCATCGATCGACATCCGCCCAAGACATTTATGTAGAACTGCGCAATCGTAGTCAGGGCGTAGGTCTGGCTACAGTATATCGAGCCTTAGATGCGCTAAAACTAGCAGGAGCCGTTCAGGTGAGGACTCTTGGCAGTGGAGAATCCTTGTATAGTACTATTCAAGAAGATAAGCATCATCTCACCTGTGTGTATTGCCAAAAATCTATTCCGATCGCGGAGTGCCCCGTCGATCAGCTAGAAATCAAGCTGCAAGAGATACACCAGTTTAAGGTTTATTACCATACACTAGAGTTTTTTGGGGTCTGTAGCATCTGTGCTGTAATTCATCCCCCCACTGAGACTGTTCACCATCGCCACGATCATTAGCAGCATCATGGATTTTATTTTTGGCTACATGAGATCGATCGGGATTAGTAATCCGCAAGGAACCGGCTGGATGTCGGTGGTTCTGACTTTTGCGGTGGCTTGGGCGGTCACTTTTAGGTTTATTCCTAATCTCCGTTCTTTTGCCCTGAAAGTTGGTTGGGCGGATAGCCCCAATGCTAGGCGACTTAACAAAGAACCGTTACCCAATGCGGGTGGACTGGCGATCTATGCTGGTGTGATTGCCGCTTTGATTTTGGCGGCTTGTATCAGCCCCATGATTCTTCAGAAGATTCTGGTGCAGATTTTGGCCATTCTACTGGGGGCTTCGATCCTGGTATTAGTGGGTTTTATTGACGACCAGTTTGGTTTACCATCGCTGTTCCGGCTGATTGTCCAAATTTTGGCAGCTTTATTGCTAGTGGTCGTCGGCATTAAAATCGGGGTGAACTTTGGTACTCCGATCGATGGCTCACTATCCGTATTGGTGACGGTATTTTGGGTAGTAGGCATCACTAATGCCGTCAATTTGATGGATGGGATGGACGGGTTGGCCGGGGGCATTAGTTTTATTGCCGGAATGAGTCTGCTAGCGGTATCGGCACAGTTTGAGGCCAGGGCCGCGGCCACTTTGATTCTATCGGCAGTATCGGGATCTTCCCTGGGTTTTCTCCGCCATAATTACCACCCATCGCGGATCATTTTAGGTGATGCCGGAGCTTACTTTTTGGGCTATGTGTTAGCGGCTACCAGCATTTTGAGTAGTTCTAAGGTTACTAGTATTTTTGCCTTGGTACCCACCGCCATGTTTCTGCTGGTGCCAGTATTGGATACCACCCAAGTGATTGTGCGCCGCTTGCTGGCTGGTAAAAATCCGATGAGTACACCGGGTAAAGACCACATTCATCATCGACTGTTGGCATGGGGGTTTTCGCAGGGGCATTCGGCCGTGATTTTGTGGAGTGCCACGCTAGGCTCTAATTTAGTGGCTATGTGGCTACAAGGCACCCGACTCAATGTGATCTTTACCACTGCCTTGGGGACGATGGGTCTGTTGGGGCTGACAGTGTGGCGGCGAATGCAGGCCACTACTACCGTTCAGCATAAAGCTGAACAGCTAGAACTATCGAGCAAGGCCGATATGGGGGAGCGAGAAAGACCTAAACCTACGGCCGATTCGGAGTCCTAGGCGTTTAATCGAGAAGCGATCGGCATCCGCCAACCGGTACCAAATGCTCGATCGGTAATTTTTAATCCTGGCGGCGCTTGACGACGCTTAAATTCTGCCCGTCGCAACAACTGGGTGATTTTTGTAACCACCGCTGACTCAAAACCCAGTTCGATCAACTCGGTTGTCGATCGATGCTCACAAATAATTTTTTCCAGTAAGTCATCTAAAACCTCGTAGGGCGGCAAAGAATCTTGATCGACCTGTCCCGGCTTCAATTCAGCGCTGGGGGGTTTGTCAATAATATTGATGGGAATGATTTCCTGGTGGCGGTTCAGCCACCGACACAGCGAATAAACACGGGTTTTCGGCAGGTCGGCAATGACCGCCAAACCGCCGTTCATATCGCCATAGAGAGTGCAGTAGCCCACCGCCATTTCGGACTTGTTGCCTGTGGACAAAAGCAAGTGACCAAATTTGTTGGCGATCGCCATCAACAAATTGCCCCGAATCCGTGACTGGATATTTTCTTCGGCGATGCCAAATTCAGTTTCTGCAAACAGAGGAGCCAAAGTTCGATCGAACCCCGTCATCAATTCTTGGATCGGTAGCTGGGTGGTTTGAATGCCCAAATTTTGGCCGAGATCGATCGCATCAATAATAGAGTGGTCAGAGCTATAGGGAGAAGGCATTAAGACTCCTAGCACTTGCCCTGCCCCCAGTGCTGCTGCCGCAATCGCTGCTACCAAAGCCGAATCAATGCCGCCGCTCAAGCCCAACAGCACTTTACTAAATCCACATTTGTGAGCATAGTCCCGCACGCCCAACACCAATGCCTGCCAAATTTCTTCGTCGGGTTGACTGATCGAACCCGCAATTACGCTCGGTTGCAAATTGCCTTGCTGAAACTCCACTACCGATAAATCTGTCACAAAAGATTGGCTTCTAGTAACTAATTGGCCCTGTCGATCGAACCCCATACTGCCGCCATCAAAAATTAAATCATCATTGGCTCCCACCTGGTTCACATACAAAATGGGCTGGCCATAACGCTGCGCAGCATGTTGCAGCATCGCTTCCCGCACCTGCTGTTTACCCACTGTATAGGGCGAAGCTGACAAATTCACAATCAAATCCACCCCTTGAGCAGCTAACTCCTCGATCGGATTGGCTAAATACTGGCGCTTGCCCCAAAAATCTTGATCATTCCAAAGATCTTCGCAGATAGTTACCCCGATTTTGCAGCCCTGAAGTTGAAAATAATTACTGCTCGCCCCGGCCTGGAAATAACGATTTTCATCAAAAACATCGTAGGTGGGGAGCAGTCGTTTGTGGAAAAGCTGCTGAGTTTGGCCGTTGAGCAGCAACGCCGTACTGTTAA
>JAYUSR010000234.1:0-31382 GCA_043755575.1 Synechococcales cyanobacterium | reverse complement strand
GCCAGCTTGGTACCACGAATTACCTGCTGTGTGCCCTGCTCCATAGCGGCCATTACTGACCCAGTTTCACTCTGAATTTGCAATACAATTTGCTCGATTTCCTTCAAAGCTTTAGCACTTCTGTCGGCTAGCTGTCTAACTTCATCGGCAACGATCGCAAAGCCCTTGCCGGCTTCCCCCGCCCTGGCAGCTTCAATGCTGGCATTTAGTGCTAATAAGTTGGTACGAGAAGCAATCTGCGAAATAACTGCGACAATTTGGCCAATTTGTTGGGAAGATTCGGCCAAGCGTTTTACTTTGCGAGTACTTTCGGCCACCGTTTCCCGAATTTCCATAATACCGGCCACTGTTCTTTCTACCGCCTCCCCACCCTTGAGAGCACTGGCGGAAGCGGTGAGGGCTACTTCTTCCGATTCCCGGGCACTTTCGGCGACTCGTTTAATAGAAGAGGTCATCATTTGGACAGAGTTGACAGTGACAGCTAGTTCTTCGGCTTGGCGGAGGGCATCGGAGGATAGCCTGCGCGCAAAGGCTTCACTCTCGGTAGAACTATTGTTTACTTGAACGGCTGCTGTTTGTACCTGTTGAACAATTTGGCGCAGACTGTCGATCGTCAGGTTAAAAGAGTCAGCGACGGCACCCAATACATCGGCAGTGACCTCCGCTTTAACAGTTAAGTCTCCTCGCGCAGCGCCCTCTACATCGTCGAGTAGCCGAATTACCTGTCTTTGCAGCTCATCTTTAGCTTGCTCCATTTCCCGAGCTTTGCGCTGAGCTTCACTGTTGCTAGTAACTACACCTTGTAACATTTGGTTGAAGGAAGCAGAAAGTTTACCCAGCTCTCCTGAGCCTTGGACAGTTGCTCTCGCCTTGAGATTTTTTTGAGAGACTTGCTCAAAGGTAGATTGCAAGTCCAAAATTGTATTTTCAACTTCGCGATTGTAGCGACGACTAAAAAATGTGGTGGTACCGAAGCTAGCAGCTCCAGCGCCCAAAGCCATTAAGAGTCCAGGCACTAAGAAAGATTGAGGATTTCTTTCTTTGGCTAGGACGGTAGTGGAGACTAAAGCCATGACCGCTACTGTTATTGCTGCTGCTCCACCCGTTAAACTACCCAAAATCCAAGGTTTTTTGGCTAATGGTGGGCTGCTGAGGTTAGCAATCGAACCGCTGATATCACTGCGGTTTTCTACACGGCTACCAACAACCGTACTGTCTTCAACACTACTATTAATGAAAGTGGAGGTGACATCAAAGGCTGTTACATTGGATGAAATGATGCTGCCAGACAATGGTTTGCCGTGATCGATATCAGAAGAAGCCAGCAAACCAGAAGGTTCTGGTAAACCAAATGAAGATGATTTGGTTCGATCGATAAATAAGTTTTGCGAATCCTCTGGTGAGTTGGTCGCAGGGAAAGTCCCTCCCAAGAAAGCCGAGTTAGAAATGTTCACTTTGCCTTTGGCTACTTCATTAGCCAAAAATCCAGAAATAAAGTCAGAAGTGTTCTCTGGTTGATCATTTAACATCCAGGAATTAGACGGAGAATCATCCAAAAGTGTTTTATCACTATTGCCATTGGCTGGCTCTATGTCATTTCTTTGGGGTACTGGAGTATCAAGATTTTCGTAAGTAGCAGCAATTTTATCGAAGGGGTCGCTGGCAAAAGCTTCGGTTGCTGGCTCGCCACTAGGATAATCGAAAGCAAAAGCATCCGTTAGAGTATCTTGTTCATTATTATGAAAGCCAGTATGTGTAGGTGCAGTGCTGAAAGTATAATTAGATTTCTGATTCGTCAGAAAATCTGTAGATTCTACTTGGAATAAATTACCAGAATTTTCTCCACCCAGTTTGCTAGCTTCAATGTCAAATTCATCATTGATGGTGAGCAAATCTGGCTGCTGCCAAGTCATCAGCTCCAGCTCGTGATCCTGGTGTAGTTGGTTGAGTCGGTGACCACCAGAGTCACCCTGTAGTAGATGACTTTTGGCATAGACGATGCCATCCCGCGCGTATTGCAAAGACTGTTCATCACTGGCGATTTTCAGTACATGCTCATACTCTTGACAACCAGTTTCATATTGCTGAAGTCCATAGCAGTAAATGTGGCCACGAAGTAATCTAGTGTTGGAGTTGTTCGCATAGGTGGGCAATAGTTGGTCAATAATTACTGCTGCTTTAGGGTAATCGCCTTGCGAGTAAGCATCTTCAGCTTGCTGATACTCTTTGAGGAAGTATTCCTGATCGTAATTGGGAGTAGAAACCATGATAGAACCTGATTAACTGTACTATTGAGCGCAGAATTAAAATAAATGAACCAAGATTTTAACTAGCTAAATTACTGTGTAAAAAATATTACTGCTGAGAAAATAATTATTTTCATATTTCTAGCTTGCCCAACGTGCCGATGATAAGATCGCAACCTGGTCTAATAAGTATAAATGTCCATTTTCTTGATCATCTAAAACATATCCCCCTTTAACAAAAGATAATGTACTGTCTGGCAAACCCTGCGCACTGGTTATATTGCTGATATTTAGCCATTCAGTGTTTGCGACGCTACAAATGGCAAAGCCCATCACGGTTTCTTGCTCTTCCACTACTAGTATGGAAACTTCTGTTCTATCGGTGTTTACTAGAATTGTGTCACCGAGAAACTGTCCTAGATCAGCAACCCAAATGACTTGACCACGCCAATTAAATGTTCCCAATAGTAATGGTGAAGCATTGGGAATAGGAGTGATTCGATCGGCAATTGTGGAAATAACTTCCCTAATTCCCACTGCTGGCAAAGCAAATTTTTTGCCTGATGGTACAAAGAAAGTCAAGCATAGTTCTCCTTCGCGCTGTTCCAAACTAGGAGTGGAAACTACTGAAGTGTCTACACTACTACTCAATACATCTAGGTCAAAAACCATGTTGATACTCCTAGTTATTCAAGAGTTGTTGGATGGTGGCAATTAGTTCATAGGGGTCGAAAGGCTTACAAACATAAGCGTCGGCTCCTTGTTTCATACCCCAGTGCCGATCAAAGTCTTCACTCTTAGAACTGCACAAAATAACTGGTACATTCTGGGTTTTAGGGTCAGATTTCAATTTTCGACAGACCTCGTAACCATTCATTTTGGGCATAACCACATCTAAAACTACAATATCTGGCACTGTAATCAGAGCCATGTCTACGGCTTGTTCCCCGTCAGTCGCAATATTAACGGTCAAGCCATTAGACTGTAGAAGTTCTTTCATCATCTCCCGCTGGGTAGTGCTGTCTTCGGCAATTAGTACTGTTCTCATAAATATCTCTGGCGTTGAAGATAGATGGGCGGTGATGAAAAAAAGATGATGAAAAGTGAGTGTAAACCGACTAGTCCGACATCTGTCATAGGTAATAATTATAGGGATATTTTTTCCAGGATAACCATTGCATCGAATAACGTTTCTTCAAAGCTATGCTAGACATACTACTAATTATCGATATATTGCCGCTAAAGCTGATGCCAAAACGCCATGGTCACCAAGCATGACGTAACAGTACAACTCTAGTCTAGAATGGTAGCCGCCGGGCTTAAGATAATCAATTTATCCTGATAAATTCATTTTGCCCAAACCTTGTGCGCAATTTGCTATGTCCGATCACAAAAAAGATATTGTGGCAATGTTTATAACAGTAGGTAATCTTGAAAATCAGCCATTTTGGCAGGTATCGATAAAATCAATGCTGATTATTTTATGCTGATGACAAGTTGAGTAGACTGTAGATATGGTTATCGTACATCAACCGGTTTTTCTGGGCATGATATAAGATAACTGCGGCTAAGTATATCTAACACTCCTCCGCTGACTGCGTTAGTCAGATTGATGGTAATAATTGCTTGTTAGTGAAGCAAGTTGTTAGTAAGGCGAGTATCTATATATAAATTGGTAGCTGATTTTAATAACTGGAATTGGGGCTGGCGGCAAATTAGGTAATCTCACAGTAAGACAGGGATAAGTCAACATGCTATACCTAGCAGAAATTCAAAAACAAAAAGGTGGGTTCATTGGTTCGAGTAAAGCTGAACTGCGGTTGCTGGCTTGCCAGCGCACCGAACAGAACTGGAGTGCAATTCAAGGTGATGAACTGGTTTCTGCCCCAGAAGAAGCTAGCAACTATAATACCGGCATTTTAATACTGGTAGATATGAATTCTAATCGGCAGATTCAAGGCCAATTGCGTGAGGCTGGTCGCCATTTGGTAGGAATTCTCCAAAATCTCTCGCGCCAGATCGAAAAATACAAGAAAGAAGCAGACGAAATCGAGAGCTGGCGGCAGTCGCTGGGTCTACAAAGCCAGCAGCTACAACTGCGCCAGGAAGAAATATTTAACCGGGAAGAAGAACTAGAATTTACCCGAGGTGAATTAGAGCGTTTGACTAGAGAATCTCAGCATTTAGAAGAGACTCTTAAGTCCAGTGCCAACGAATTACAAGAAATTGCTAGCGCTCGGGAAAAACTGCAAGCAGAACAGGAAATATTGGCACAGCACAAGAGAGGTGCAGGTCTTTCTTCTCACCAGGTTGCTACCATGCGATCGCTAGTTGATAAATTTCAGGGTGGTACTAGTTCTTTGTCGGCGATCGAGTTACAAGAAGATTTATTACAGCAGCATTGGGCGCAGCTAAATCAGCAGCAGCAAGAAGCAGCTGCCAGCATTGCTGATTTGGAGAAGCAGCAGCAGTTGATTTCTGAACAAAAGCTAGAGCTACAACACCTCCAAACCACTTTAGAGCAATCTCAAACTGCTTGGGAAGTACAGCAACATGCCCTCAGCATTCGGCAAGAATACTCCAGACAATTGACTGATCGCATTCAGTTGGAAAACGAAAACTATCAAAAGATCCTGATAATGGCGCGGGGCGGTTTAGCAGTGTTCACTAGCGATAAAGTAAATATTGAGCAGATTGAAAAGTTGCCAATTGAAGAACTCGAGTCTATTGCAGCCAGCCTCCAAAAAGAAGTGAATCAGGCTAGTAATCTGGTTCAGCTTCAGGAAGAAGAGTTGACGGAGCAACAGTCTTTTATCAACAAAATGGAAGCTGAGATGGCTGACGCTAGTGCTTTTGATAAACTACGTCTTGAAAATGAATTGATTGACGAACAAGATGGTTATCATATGTTGGAGCAAACCCTGGAGGGTCAGCGGGAAACATTGATCGACAGACAGGCTATTCTCCAGGCTCATATTAGTGTGTTGGAATATCGTCAGAACCAGTCTGCGGAAGGGGACAATAACTGGAATCAAGTTCTAGAACTCTTGGCTGACCAGCGCCAACGTCAACAAGAAGAACTCCAACGATCAGACATTGAGATTCAGTATTTACAGGGAGTGCTGGAACAAACCAAAACCAAAGTAGAAATTCAGGTCAATGAATATTTAGTTAAGTCTGAAGCGGTGCAAAAGCTGGAACAAGAATTGCATTATAGACAGCAAAACAGTGTACAAGTGCAAGCAAAAGTAGCATTGTATGAAGATGTGATTCAGCCATTGCAGAACCATCTTCAGAGCTTAAAAGACCAGCTAAACTGCACTGATACTAATCCTCTCCAACAGCTAGAAGCCATGCTGGATGACCTAAGTTACGATAGCCAAGATACGTCTTCGGGTATGTAAGCACTAGTCCATAACGGTTCGATCGCAGGATGTAGCTAATTGCTATGTCCTTTTTTGATTTTCAAGTAATTTTGCTGGACTTGAACAAAGCCGCCCGCTAAGGAGCTAGTTTGACTACCACGCGGAGCGTGCAGCAACTTTACAACTTGTTCGATCGATTGAAAGTTGAGGGCGATCTGTGCCGATTGCAAAAAAAGTCTGATCACCCGGCGTTGAATAGCGATCGACAATGGTTGAAGCATCTGTCGATCGAGCATCCCAGTCTCTACTAGTGCCTGCTGATAATATCTCATAGCCACACTTTCGAGATAGGCTGTCTCAGCCTGCAAAATTTCGGCTGTTTGCGCTAAGTGCTTACTGGCTTGGCGGTTAAACTGATTTTCCATGAGCGGAATCAGCTGTTGCCGCACCCGATTGCGCGCATATTGAAGTTTGTGATTATAAGGATCTAACCAGACCGGCAACTGGCGGTGATGGCAAAATTCACCAGTTTTGGCGCGGGGGACATTGAGCAGTGGCCGCACCAGCTGGATCTGCTCGGTCAATTGCCGAGATGGGCGTAAACTACTCAAACCATCACTGCCAGAACCCCGCATGAGATTATAGATCAGGGTTTCGGCGACATCGCTTTGAGTATGAGCTGTGACCACGTATTGATAGCCGTTAATCTGAGCCATTTGAGCCAGGGCTTGATAACGCCAATTTCGTGCTGCTACTTCAGTTTCCGCTAAACCTTGGACATTCCAGCAGTGGTAGGAAACTTGCCAACTGGCGGCAATCTCACGTACTCGCTGAGCAACACCCACGTCTTCTGCCCAGCCATGGTCACAATGAGCCACCGCTAGCCGCCAATGCCATTGAGGCTGGAGATCTACCAGCAGTTGACCCAGGCACAGGGAATCTTGACCGCCCGAAACAGCGATGAGCAGACTAGCTTGTCTAGGCAGAATTTTAAGCTGGCGCAGTGTTTGCTGCAATCCAGTATGAAGATCTGTCAAGGGTTTCAGGTTACGCTCTGCCAATACCAGGCCAATTGGGTTGACTCATCTCATTCCAAACTTCATCAATTAAAGACGGTCTACTAACGTTCGATCGAGAGACTAATTCGTCCAGATTAACTTCGGGAACAGCTGCGGATAAATCAAAATCCACATAGCTATTTTGTTCACTCTCGCTATCAACAAGGTTCATTTCGATTTCGCCAGTGACTGGTGACATGGTGCCCAACTCAAAATGATCATCTTCTAAGGTCGATTCGATGATCGGGGTCTTCATCACAACTGATGGTTTTTCGAGATCGACCACCCTAACTTGGTTAATAGTGGTGGGTAAAACTGCGGTGCGGCCAGCCTTCACTGCTGAATTAGATATTGCCACGCTAGGTACTGGTGGAATAAAACCAATATCATCAGGAGAGAATTTCAGGGTCAAATTCAGCCGTACTTTGCCTTTTTGCCAAGACTGAGAACTAAAACGGAGGACTTCACCTTCCATTCCTTCATCACTAGACCACTCAGCCAAAACACTATCTAATTGGTGACGGATTTTAGCTGTTAACTCACTAACCCGGTAAGTATTTTGGACATGAACGACTTCGCCGTCGGCTAGGAAATAAAATGTCTCCCCGCCAGTCATCGGCGGCGGCAACGATTCCAGCAAGCCATCATGAGGAGCAAACTCGATCGCTAGACCTAGCTGCACTTTGCCTTTTTGCCAAGCGGCAGCACCGAATCGGAGCACCTCGCCTGTGATGCCTTCTTCATTCGACCATTCGGCTAAAGCTTCATCTAAATTGCTCCGGATTTGAGCTGTTAGATCGCTGACTCGATAAGTACCCTGGACAGATACTACTTCACCATTGGCTAGTGGCTGAAACTGATTACTCACGTCTACTTCTCACGATTGTGGTAAATATTGAGGGTGGTGGTACCCAAGATAATTTGAAATTGAGATGCCCACATATAGCACCTCGAAATTTTACTTGTTTTGCTAGCAAAAATCATCTGCTTTAGCTGAAAAACCAGCCATAACTATGAAGTCCTTTGCCCAAAATATTTACGCCTAAATAACAAATCCAAATTACCACAAAACCGGTAGCGGCCAAAATTGCGGGTTTGCGCCCTTGCCATCCTTTGGTGATGCGGGAATGGAGATAAGCGGCAAAGAACAGCCAGGTAATTAGTGCCCATGTTTCTTTCGGGTCCCAACTCCAATAAGAGCCCCAGGCTTCATTTGCCCAGACTCCACCAGCAATGATACCGATCGTGAGCAGTGGAAAGCCCAAACCAATAATTCGATAACTAACGTTATCTAAGGTTTGAGCAAGGCTCAATCGTTGGGGAGATAGCGGCAGTGATTCACTATAGATTGTTTCTGGACTACCCGCTGTGCTGAGTCGATAACCGCCAATTCCTAAGGAATTACCGCGCAGTTCAACATTCTGGCCAGCAGTTACCACTAAAAAGGCGATCGCTAATACTGAGCCGACCATCAAGGTGGCATAAGAAATCATCATCACGCTCACATGCATCATCAGCCAATTAGATTTGAGGGCTGGGACTAGCGGTGCGGAGGCTTGCATGTCATCAGGCAAGGAAAGTGCCGCAAAAGCAGTAATTCCCATGGCGACGGGGGCAGTGGCAACACCAACTAAATTGCTTTGACTCATGCGCTCGGCGATCAGGTGAATGGCTGTCACCCCCCAAGCCAAAAAGAAGAGAGATTCATAAAGATTACTCAAGGGAAAATAACCAGCAGTAATCCAACGGGCAGCTAGCAAGGCTGCCATGCAAAGATTGGCGACCATCATGCCAGCGGTACCAATATTTTGTAGATAAGAAATTTTGGGGAAAGCGGCTCCCACCCAATAAACTAGCATAATAACTAGTAAGATGCCAAATGAAATATTATCCAGATAGCCCTGGAGTATAACTAAATTCATTTATGTACTCGCGGTGGCGAAAGATTTTGATACTATGTGCAAATTTTAGCCCAGACTTTTCAATTATAGGAATGATCTGGGAATTAGCGGTGGCTTAGATATCCAAGCCGCTCATGGACGTTTCTACCCTGTCGGAGATGGCAGTGAAGGCGTTACCACAGCCACAAACTTTGAGGGCTTGGGGATTATTAAACCGAAAGCCGCCACCCATTAGATCTTGAGCGAAATCTATTTGAATGATTTCTAAAAATTTACTGAACTGTTGATCAATGCCGATGGTGAAGCTTTCGACGGCATATACCACTACTTCGGCTGGCCACTGCTCTACTAAATTCAATATATAGTAGAACTGTTCGCAGCTACCAGTGCCCAGGGTTAAATGCAAATGGGTATTGGGGCGAGCATTTTTTAGCCGTTGAATTTCAGCCGCAGCAGTAGGAGTAATCGAGATCATGGTGGGGCGAGGATTTTAGTATCCAGGATTATAGCTGACTGAAGAACGCTGTCAAATCTTGAGTAGTATTGATCGCCATGACATATTTAGCTTCAGCCACTGTAAAGTTTTCCCAACTGGCGGCTTGACCAGTCAGTAGATCGGCGGTGGCATCGGCGATATCGCCAGTGCGCTGCTGGAGACGGGTTACTAAGACTGGAGCTGATGCCTGACAATGCACTATCTGGACGGGTAAACCAGATTGCAGTAACGGCGATCGCCAAGACTGCCGATCGAACTTCGCATCCAAAATCACAGTATAGCCCTGACGAGCAAGTTTGATACCTAAGAACTGGAGGCGGCTGTAAGTGTGGGTGGTCATCGCCGGACTGTAGAGATCGGTACCGCCTTTATCAGTAAGGGCGATACCACCCAGATGCTTACGTACTGCGTCCGATCGCAGGTGAATGGCGTTGAGTTGCTGGGCAATCTGGCGAGCAACGGTACTTTTGCCCGATCCGGATAGTCCAGCCATCACAATTAGACGGCCAGTAGGTTGTTGAGTGTACTGCCAAGCTAGTTGGTAATAATCCTGAGCCGTGGTTTGGGCGGCTGCTCGATCGACCGCTGCAATTGTTGGATCATCTAGTAAGAAAGAAGTTACTTTTGCCCGCACGTAAGCTTGGCGGCTGAGATAGAGGGGTAGTACTTGCAAACCTTCCCAGTCACCGGTTTGTTCGAGGTAATTATTCAAAAACACGTTGCTTAAATCAGTGCGGCCTCTGGCTGTCAGATCCATCGTGGCAAAGGCTACATCGTACATAGTATCTACATACCGAAAGGTTTCGTTAAACTCGATACAGTCGAACAACTGAATCCGGTCTGGCCAGTAGCAAACATTCCGCAGATGAAGGTCGCCATGGCATTCCCGGATGAAGTTACCCTGGACTCGATCGACAAATACTTCTGGATGTTGATCAAAAAAGCGATCGGTAAAGGCTTTGGTCTCGGCGTAATGCTGGGGGGTTTGAGCAATACCAATATACTTGGTGGTTTGCTGATAGTTTTCCTCGATCGATCGGCGCAAGGTAGGGATGTGACCAAAGCTGCTGATATATTCGGTGGTCTGCGCCCCCGCGTGGTAGACAGCGACCACTTTGGCCATTTCCACTATCTGATCGGCTGTAACTGCCCCCGCCTCAAACATATTACTGAGCAGAGCGGTTTGGGGAAACTGCACCATCTGAAGGGCATATTCTACGATCTCCCCGCTGCCATTTAAAACAAACTGCTGGCCAGTGGTGCTAATTGGTAGAACTGCCAGATACAATTCCTGTGCGCCCCGTTGATTGAGTCGTAGTTCCTCCTGGCAACAGTGTTGCCGCTGGGCGACCGTGGAGTAGTCCAAAAAGCCAAAATTGACTGGTTTCTTCAGCTTGTAAGCAAACTCACCTGTTAAAAAAACATAGGAAGCATGGGTTTGCAATAACTCGATCGGTTCTGTCACCGGATGTGGATAAAATCCGGGTTGGAGCATGGCCTGAATCAAGGGTGGCAGATTGGTAATATTCATAAATAATTTTTTTAAAGGTAATGACAAGGGGCTACAGCTACAGCAGAATGTGCTAAAGATACTGAAGCAAACCTCAGATCATAAAATATGTCGGTAGATTTATATTCTCCTCTGGTTGTTCCGCACCTGCCCCTAGTTAACTTCGATCGACCGCCTCTCCGATTGGGGATCATGGCTTCTGGGTCTGGCAGTAACTTCGCCGCGATTATCGAGTCCATTGAGCGTCAAGAACTAAATGCCCAAATCGCTGTCTTGATCCATAATAAACCCGACATTAAAGCGATCGATCGAGCCGCTCAGCACCAAATTCCTAGCGTTTTACACAATCATCAAGACTTTGCCAGCCGAACTGAACTAGACCAAGCGATCGTCCAGACCTTGCAAAAATATCAGGTAGACTGCGTGGTCATGGCTGGCTGGATGCGGGTGATTACCCAGGTCTTGATCGACGCTTTTCCAAAGAAAATCATCAATATTCATCCCAGCCTTTTGCCCAGTTTTCCGGGAATTAAGGCGATCGAACAAGCCCTTGCCGCTCAAGTAAAAATCACTGGTTGTACCGCGCATCTAGTCAGCCTGAAAGTAGATAGTGGCCCGATTCTGCTTCAGGCCGCCGTGCCAGTCTTCGCTAGTGATGATGCCGATAGTCTCCATGCCCGGATTCAGATGCAGGAACACAAAATACTACCAGCAGCTATTCAACTGTTGGCAAACGGTGATATTTAACTCTAGATAAAGCTTAATTTATCTAATTGAGTAGGGGATTAGTAGTAACGACAGCGTCGGTTGCTGGCCAAGAGTTTTGGGGAGAAGCTTCTAGACTGAGAAAAGCATCGAGAGCACCAAAATTGGTAGCGTAGGTGACAGAGGATTCTTCATGACCTTTCAGCTTCACCGAACATTTCTTAAACACCCGATTATTACCCAGAAAAGGCGCTAGATACTGATAAGTATCTTCACCAATGGCAATCTCTGCTCCAATTTCCTTGGTGATGGTTTCCAGTCGAAACGCCGAATTGACCGTATCCCCCAAAGCGGTGTAATCGGGCTGGCTACTACTGCCAGCATTTCCGACCATTCCATAACCAGTATTCAGTCCAGCCCCAACCTTCAGCTCAAAAGGGAGGGGATAGCGGCTGTTCAGGGTTTTAGTCATTTGGTTAATATCATTCATAGCCTGAAGAATGTTGATCATTTCTTGCTTTTGAATGGTTTCGGAGTTGTGAAACCAAATAGCCATCACTGCATCTCCAATATATTTATCTACCCAGCTACCATAGCAACGGGTGATATGGCCAGCGTTCCGAAACCAAGTAGTCATTACCTCGGAGAGTAGATTCTCATCCATCTGCCTGGTAAATGCTGTGTAGTTGCGCATATCCAGAACCATTACTGACATCAATTTACGTACATGTAAAATCGATGTGGCGGTACCGTCCAAGGTGCCTTCCTCTGTTGGAAGAACCTCCTCGGCTAGCCGGGGCAAGAAAAACTTCAACTCGGTTTGGCCAAAAATCACAATATCGCCGTTGTGAATAATGACCGGAATGTTAACGCGGCGACCGTTAACGAAAGTACCATTACTACTGCCCATATCGATTAGGTAGTATCCACCCTCTGTGCATTGCAACATAGCATGGTTGCGAGAGAGACAACGATCCTTAATAACGATGTCGTTTTCTTCACCTCTCCCGACTGTCCAGCACTTGCCCTCTACCAATGCAAAACGGCGAGTACCGGAATCAGCTTGTAGTACCAAATAAGCAGAAAGTCCTTGGGTCACAGTTGAGTAACGGGTGAAAGTGGACACGATAAGAACGACTAACAGGTATCTACAGTGTTTGGTTGATATTTGCCAAAACCAAAAACAGCGTATCTACCACAATGGTGGTGAGAATAGCACCACCGCAAGCATACCAATGATTTTTTTTACGGGTCAAGCACATTATACCCAAGCTCAGTAATAAACTCACTAGTCCGATTGCCCAGATTGTGCCCCACGGGCTACGGACTTGCAATACCGCTGCTTGTAAAATTGGAGCGGCTAAAGCTGGCTCTACCACCATTAATTGCTGCCAGTAGCCTACTAAATCGACTAAATAAAAATACACATCGGTAACGGCTGTCCCTACCAGAGATCCTAGGTAAAAAAGACTACCGATTTTGCCAGTCCCCCGCCAGCACAACCAGAGCACGACTGGTAGCCCGATCGATTCGATCGGTAAATGAAAAGCCGGAATCCAGCGCCACCAGCCCCAATAGATTGCTCCTGCTAGCCAACTCCAGCTAAATCCAAACAACAGATCGCCCCAAACCTTGGTTCGGGGTTTTTGGTAGAGGAAGTAACTGAGACCGACCCAAAAGCTGGTTAGCCCGACACTAAGCCAGGGCCAGCTACGGACTAACGGTGCTTCCACAAAGACTGGGACAGCTACTAAAAAAGCGGCAGCGGCGAAGACTCTCCAATGAATTTCGGTAAGTGAAATCCACCCAGCCTTGTTAGGAGTGGGGTTGAATGTGTTGTTTAACAAAAGAACTTGTTAAGTTTATTTACTAAAATTAATTATTCTTCAAAGATATCACAAAAACTTTGGGGGTTTGGAGTCGTTATTGGCTAAATGAGTAGTAGCTAGTGCCTGTGATGAGTGGTCTCTCACCCCGTTTTTTGGCTCTATCGGCATCGCGGAGGCTCCTGTATGCTAAGCGAGTGATCTTTTGGATTTTATTTTTATGGAGTATATTCAGGCCATTATTCTGGGCTTGGTACAAGGCATCACTGAATTCTTGCCGATTAGTAGCACCGCTCACCTGATTATTTTCCGGGACATCTTTGGCTGGGGAGAAGTGACAGCCGCCATGTGTGCCAAAAATGCTTTGCAAGGATGTGCGCCTCACGCTGGCTGGAGCAAAGCGGCCATCGATGGTATTCAGTTTGGGAGTGTGATTGCGGTCATTCTCTACTTTTGGAAAGATTTAAAACAAATTTTTGCTGGTGCATGGCAGGCTTTTCAGAAAAAAGAATGGCAGCGGGAAGAATGGAAGATATTTTTGGGAATTGCGATCGGAACGCTTCCGGCCTTGGTTGGCGGGCTGTTGCTGAAGATCATGAAGGTGGAGTTAGAGAGTCCGGCTTTGATTGGGATAATGTCGATTGTCATGGCCACTTTATTGGGCTTAGCTGAAAAATTTGGCACGCGCACTCGCAACTTTAAGCAACTGGAAACTCGGGATGGCATTTTGGTAGGGTTAGGCCAGATGATCGCTCTTCTGCCTGGAGCTTCCCGCTCTGGTTCGACACTGACTACTGGTTTATTTTTGGGTTTGCAGCGCCAAACTGCCGCGCGTTTTTCTTTTCTATTGGGCTTACCGACCCTCGCGATCGCCACCCTCGCCCAGACTAAAGATGTACTCCAAGAAAAAGCAATGGTGATGCCAATGCTTTTGGGAATTGTAGCTACTTTTATCTTTTCCTACCTATCGATCGCCTGGTTGATGAAATTCTTGCAAAAGTATAGTAACTGGGTGTTTGTTTGGTATCGCTTGGCTTTTGGGTTAGCCTTATTAGTAGCAGTAGCCCAAGGTTGGAAAGGTTAAGTAAATGAGTGAGATTGCCACGCGGCCAGCCGAAATTAGCGGGGTGGTACCCGGATCGATCGCTGAGGAAGTGGGTTTTAGTGCTGGCGATCGACTGGTGAAAATCAACGATCAACCAGTAAGGGATTTAATCGATTATCAATTTTTGTGTGCCGATGAGCTGCTGAATCTGGAAGTTTTGGATGCCCAGGGCAAAAGTCACCAACTAGAAATTGAAAAAGACTACGACGAAGACCTAGGATTAGAGTTTGAGACAGCTTTGTTTGATGGCTTGATTCAATGCAATAATCACTGTCCTTTTTGCTTTATCGATCAGCAACCACCTGGAAAAAGAGCTTCGCTCTATCTCAAGGATGATGATTACCGGTTGAGTTTTTTATATGGCAGCTATCTCACTCTCACCAACCTCAGTCAGCGGGAATGGGAACGGATCGATCGAATGCGTTTATCGCCACTTTTTGTATCTGTTCATGCTACTGACCCCCAAGTACGCAGTCGATTGTTGCAAAATGATCGAGCTGGTAAAATTCTCGATCAATTAGCTTGGTTTGCTGAGCGGCGGCTGCAAATCCATGCCCAGATAGTACTGTGTCCCGGCATTAATGATGGTAATCAGCTAGAAAAAACCATTAGGGATTTAGCTGCTTTTCACCAGGGGGATTTGCCCACTGTCGCTTCGGTGGCCGTGGTGCCAGTCGGTTTGACTAAGTTTCGACCCGCCAGCGGTGAGCAATTGCAGGCCGTCGATGCCGCTGCCGCCCAAGCAATAATCCAACAGGTGCAGTCCCTGCAAACGGAATTCCGGCAACAGTATCAATCAACTTTCGTGTGGCTAGCCGACGAATGGTATCTAATTGCTGGCCAAGAATTACCAGCTAGTGCTGATTACGAAGATTATCCTCAGCTCGGCAACGGGGTTGGTTCTATTCGGCGTTTTATTGATGAGTTTCAGGAAGAAATTGCCGACTGTAAGTATGATGGGCAGCCGCGCACTTACACCTGGGTGGTGGGGAATACCGTCGAACAAGCTTTTGCGCCGATCGTCGATCGACTAAATCAGTTTCCTGGCTTACAAATTAATTTAGTGGCTTTGGCCAGCGCCTATTGGGGGCAAACCATGACGGTGACAGGTCTGTTGACGGGTCAAGATTTGCTCCAAAACCTACGGCAGCGCGATCTAGGCGATGGCCTATTGTTACCAACAGTGATGTTGAAACACGACGAAGCTAAATTTCTGGATGATGTGACCATCGAGGAAATTGAACAAGAATTGCAGGTTACTTGTCTGCCCGTATCGGATATCACCGATTTTTTAGCAGTAGTTGGTCTACTCCTAGACTAAAAATTTTGGTTGAAATTTAGCTAAAATGTAGAAAGGCTAATGACATAGCCAAAAATCTCTGAACCCTGGTCATCCAAGATAGTAATACCCATTCAGGATTGCAAATATATAACCATGACTCATTTAAATAAAACTTTCGGTGCCATCTCACTAATAGTAATCTCGATGATGGCGGTTATGCTGCCTTCGATCGCCCAGCCAGCCCCACCACCGTCAAATACAACTTCCACTGACCCCATCAAGAAGCAGTTCAGCCCTGATGATGTGCGGATTGACACCAAAAAAAACAAAACACTAACCTTGCGTCAAGCATTGGAATTAGCTAATCAAGGGAATAAAGACATTCAATCAGCTCTCCTTCAGACTAAGCGATCGACAGCTGATATCACCGCAGCGCAAGCTTCCGATTCCCTAGGTTTAGCGATAAATGGCTCATTAACCAATTCTGGTGCTCCCGTCATTACTAATCAGTCCAATAATTTGCAGTTCAGATCCAATAATGGCACCAATTTGCAAGGTGCACTCGAAGCCAGCTATAGCCTAAACAACACCTTATTCGGTGGGACTAACAACTTGGCAGCAGCAGGAAAAGGGAAATTAGAATTCGATAAGCTAGATGTAGAGAAGGTTGCTCGTAAGGTTCGGGCTGACGTAATTAAGTCTTACTACGATCTGCAAGATGCCGATGCTCAGCTCGGAATCAATTTAGCCGCAGTGAAAAATGCTCAAGAAAGCTTGCGCAATGCTCAAATTCAGGAGAAAGCTGGATTGGGTACTAAGTTTGACGTGATTCGGGCGGATGTACAAAAAGCCACTGCCCAGCAGGATGTCGTCAAAATTCGTAGTCAACAGCAATCTGCTCAAAAAGCCATCGCTCAACTCTTGAATATCTCTGAGAACGTTGAGTATAGCGCAGCTGACCCTCTGACAGTGAAGGGTGAATGGACAGTGCCCTTAGAAAACAGCATTGTTGAGGCGTTTAAAAATCGACCAGAGCTGAAGCAACAAGAGATTCAACGCACAATTAGTAAGTTTCAGGCCAAGGCTGCTGAAAATATACCTCAGTATAGTTTGTTCGCTAACTATAACCTGGGTAAGGATTTGCAGTCTTCAATAGGCTTTGGAGACAACTATAGTGTAGGAGCTAGGGTAAGCTTCAATTTGCTGGATGGCGGTGCAGCTAGTGCGAAGACGGAGAAAGAGCTAGTAGGTGCTTCGATCGCCGAAACTCAATATATTGGTACTCGTGATCAAGTTCGCCTGCAAGTTGAACAATCTTATTTGAGCTTGAAATCTAACAAAGAGAACATCGGTACGGCTCAAGGTGCCCAGGCTCAAGCTCAAGAGAGTCTGCGACTCGCGCGGTTACGGTTGGCTGCTGGTGTTGGTACTCAGCTCGATGTCATTAATGCTGAAACTGAGCTAACCAGAGCTAAAAGCAATTACAGTCGCGCAATCATCAATTACAATCGGGATCTGTCTACACTACGCAATGCTGTGTACGCTAATCAGTACTAAAAACTAGGGGAAAGATGTTCTAGCATAAAGAGAAGATGAAGCTATTTTACCCTAGCCCCTTGGCAAACGTCTCCAAATATCTTCATAATTCTTAATAGACACTAATAGTAGCGGAATCACATGAGCACGATAAGTTTTGTCAAAGAAGATAAAGAATTTGTATTTGCCCAGGGATCTAACCTGCGTACCAAGGCGATCCAGAACGGCATAGACATCTATACCTTCAAAGGCAAGATGATGAACTGCGGCGGCATTGGGCAATGTGGTCTGTGCAAAGTTGAGATTGTAGAAGGGATGGAAAATCTTTCCCCCCGCACCGCCTTTGAAGATAAAAAACTCAAAAACAAGCCCGATAACTGGCGTTTGGCTTGCCAAACCATGGTTAACGGCGCTATTAAAGTAAACACCAAGCCCTAAACATTGTTAAGTCTACTTGCTGAAAATTCAGCTCTGCGGTACATTACATCTTAGATTTGGCGATTAATGAATTTAAAAGAGAATTTATGCAAACTAATAGCTTGGGCTTTGTAGCCAGTTTACTTTTTATCTTGGTTCCTTCGATTTTTCTGATCATTCTCTTTATTCAAACCAATACCCGTGGTACTGGTGCAGACTAGTTAAGTTTAAGATTTATCCATGAATGGGACGGTCTCGATCAAGACCGTCCTATTTGCTTTGGAAATGATTTAGTAAATAACTATTGCGAAAATGATTATTAAAACTTATAAGTGTAATAATTAAATTAAATCATTTAGATCTCTAATTCACCAACTCGCACCTTCAGAGGTATTTCTTATGAGTATTGGTCGCATTATTACAGAAACTGTTGGTTACGTCGCTGACGCCGTAGCCGTCGTCTTCAGCCCCTACAAAAAGTTAGGGAAAGAGCATTTGGTGGGAGTACAGCCCTTTACTGGAGAGATCTACGACGAAAACGATGAGTCTTAACTCTCAGACAACTATCACCAAAAAAGCCTTCAAATGGGAGGCTTTTTTGATATGGATGTTCCTAAAGACACTGTCATACTCATTCCCAACATCATTCCTCTTACAAGCTAGGCGAGCAGCGAAACAGCGCTATTGCGCAAAAGTCAGATAGAGCGTTAACTTTTTGTTACAATTGGTTATCACCGTTGTCGCAGGAGACTGTTAATGCTCAGACTAGAACATATCAGCAAGATTTACCCCACTGGAGAAGTTCTAAAAGACATTAATTGGGAAGTCAAACCTGGCGATCGGATCGGCCTCGTGGGGGTCAACGGTGCTGGTAAATCTACTCAACTCAAGATTATTGCGGGCAAAACTGAGCCAACTAGCGGCGAAATTATTCGGCCAGCTAGTTTGCATATTGCTTACCTGAGCCAAGAATTTGAAGTTGATAGTGCCCGCACAGTCAAAGAAGAATTATGGCAAGCCTTCGGACAGGCGAATGAGGTGCACATAGCTCTTAGTGCCGTCCACCATCAATTAGAAGCAGCTACCCCAGAAGAGCTAGACAAGCTGCTCAACAAAATGGACAAGTTGCAGCGCCAATATGAAGGCTTAAACGGCTATGCCCTAGAAGCCGAAATTGACAAGATTTTGCCCGAAATGGGTTTTGAAGCCGAAGATGCCGATCGATTAGTTAGTGCCTTTAGTGGCGGCTGGCAAATGCGGATGAGTTTAGCCAAAATTCTGCTGCAAAGCCCCGACCTACTGCTATTAGATGAGCCGACCAACCACCTAGATTTGGAGACGATCGAATGGCTAGAGAATTATCTCCGGAAGCTAGAAACCCCGATGGTAATTGTCTCCCATGACCGGGAATTTTTAGACCGACTCTGTAATCAGATTGTCGAAACCGAACGGGGAGTGTCCACCAGTTACTTAGGTAATTACACAGCTTATCTTAACCAAAAAGCTGAAAACGAAATGGCGTTGCTAGGTGCCTTTGAGCGCCAGCAAAAAGAACTAGAAAAGCAGCAAGCCTTTGTCGAAAAATTTCGTGCCAGTGCCACCCGCAGCACCCAAGCCAAAAGTCGGGAAAAGCAGCTGGACAAAATCGAACGCATTGAAGCACCGCTCTCCAGTGGTCGGACGCTACACTTTCGGTTTCCGCCAGCGCCCCGCAGTGGTCGCGAAGTAGTCGAAATCAAAAACTTGGTGCACACCTACGGCGACAAAATTTTATTTCTGGGTTCCGATCTGTTGATTGAAAAAGGCGATCGGATTGCCTTCTTAGGTCCCAATGGCAGCGGTAAATCGACGCTGCTCAAGATGATTATGAGCTTGGAAGACCCCACCGAAGGCAGTATTTCACTGGGTCAGCATCAAGTGCTACCCAGCTATTTTGAGCAAAATCAAGCCGAAGCACTGGATTTGGATAAAACAGTAATGTTTACCATTCATGATGAGGTACCAGAGTGGAGCAACGAAGAAGTTCGCACCTTGCTGGGGCGTTTTTTATTCAGCGGTGACACTGTTTTCAAGAAAGTTGAAGCCTTGAGCGGGGGTGAAAAAGCAAGACTAGCCTTGGCCAAGATGCTCTTGAAACCTTTCAATTTGTTGATCTTAGATGAGCCGACTAACCACCTAGATATTCCGGCTAAGGAAATGCTGGAAGATGCCCTGAAAAACTATGATGGTACGGCTCTAGTGGTTTCCCATGACCGGTATTTCATTTCTCAAATTGCTAACAAAATTGTTGAGATTCGGGATGGCGAGTTCCGCGTTTATGCCGGTGACTATCATTACTACTTGGACAAACTAGAAGAAGAAAAGGAAGCTGCGCAACAAAAACGACTAGCAGCAGAGCAAGCTGCCAAGAAAGCAGCGAAAACCGCCAAAGCAGCGGCCAAAGGAAAATAGTATAATGAAGGCTGTAGTGTTTGTGATGGATCGATTCTTATGTCTATTAATAGAAAATCAATGGCAGTAGCTGCTAGTTTACTCCTGGCTGTGTCTGCGACTTTGACTGCTTGTGGTGGTGCAACGGATACGGCGAACAAGGCTGCGGATACAGCGAATAAAGCCGCTGACACAGCTAACAAGGCTGGTAGTGATGCGATGAAAGCTGGTGGAGATGCCATGAAAGCCGGTGGTGACGCTGTAAAAGCTGGTGGCGACAAAGTTACTGGTGCAGCTTTAGAAAAGACTGTCTCCCCAGTCAGAGCGGCTTTAGTACAAGCTAATACCGCAATCGGTAAAGGTGATATGGCCGGTGCGAAGAGTCAGTTTGCTAAGTTTGAAACTGCTTGGACAATGGCCTCTCCGATGGTGAAAACAGCTGCTGGCGACAAGTATTCCCTAATTGAAGCTGGTGTTGAAAAACTCAAAACTGTAATGGGTAGCGCATCTCCCAAAAAGGCAGAAGCTTCTTCTGCGATCACCAGCATTTTGGGTGTTCTAAACGGTCTCAAGAAATAGTCGATTTACTAGATTGAAGTCTTAAAAATTTTTGTTCTTGTAGATAGATAACCAGCCGCCGCTAGATTTAATGCTAAGGGCGGCTTGTTTTATGGCTTTGCTCCGTACTCAATCAGTAAAGCCTGGACAGCTAGAGATTTGCCATGCACCAAGGGGGTTTCGGCACAACTGCTCGCATGGTTGGGATCGGCACCGGCTTTTAGGAGTAGCTTGACACAGGCCAAGGAATCGCTCTGAACCGCATAAAACAATGGGGTCCAGGCATAGAGACTATCGGGCGGGTCGATAAAGGTTGATCGCTGCTGTAGCAGCAAAGCTTTCTCAGCAGGTGCTGATTGGGGACGCTCTAAAGTAACGTGCAAATATTGACTGCGGTAGAGCAAGGCTTTAATGCAGTCTGCCGATCCAGCCGCCGCCGCGTAGTGTAAAGGAGTTCGATCGAACTCTCCTTTGGCTGTTACCCATTTATGATCCCAAGCCAATAGCGAGACCAGAGCCGCTGTACGGCCAGCTTGGGCGAGTTGGTGGACTTGTTGATCTTGACCACTCATAGAAAAACCAGAAGAATTCTACCTCCTATTATAGAAAATATCCGGAATTCCAAAGGTTACAAAAAGTACTAAGCTGTTTGCCTTACTGGTGGTAAAGCTGTAGAGGGGACATTAGCAACAGTAGAAATGTCTTGGAGCAATACTTCGCGAATCAACCTCACAGCTAGGCGCTGGGCTAAACCACCAGCAACTTTGCGCCCAAAGCTTTGAGTTTCTGATTTGTTCAGAATTTGAGGAATGATCGGTAAAATTACCACTGGGTCGAAACCTTTGGTCTGCTGCAAGATGCCCCAAATTCTTTGGATATGGCCAAGAGTGTCAGCAGCACTGGCAGCAGGCTCAGGAGTGAGCGGCTGCGCTTGGAAGCGGGCAGTGAAACGACTCCAAGTCGATTGACCGAAAGCATCTAAACTACGAATCACTTCATCAGCCAGTTTGTCCCGGATGTAGGCACCGCGATCAGAAAGAATGAAGTCGATCGATTGATTCATGATCAAACTTAGGTCGTACTCCTCGCTATCACGGGCGTTATTCAGCAAGTTCTCCAAGCGATTCCAGCGGAAATAGCCATCTTTAAACAGTAAATCTTGGAGCGAACTACGCAATTCGGGGGCAGTATCAGTGAGCAGCCGCTTGGCCACGTAGGGATAGGCTTTGCTCAATACTTTAAAGTCTGGATCGACGGCGATCGCAATCCCTTCCAATGTGACCAATGAGCGAATGATCAGCGCATAGTAAGCTGGCACCTGGAACGGAAACTCATACATCACACCAGACAGTTGATCGGTCACGCTTTTGAAATCTAGCTCAGCTACATTGGTGCCACTAGTACCCATCGAGGTGTTGAAAACCTTGGCCAGGGCTGGAATAATTGGTTTAAGGTCGGTTTCTGGAGTCAGAAATTCGAGCTTCACATAGTCTTTGGTTAAACCCTCAAAATCGCGGTTTACCAAATGAACGATCGCTTCTAGTAATCCATAGCGTTGATAGTCTTTGACCTGACTCATCATCCCGAAATCTAGGTAAGCCAGTTTGCCATTAAACATCGCTAACAAGTTGCCAGGATGCGGATCGGCATGGAAAAAACCGTGATCTAGCAATTGTCGCAGCGAGCATTGCACTCCGATTTCCACTAAATAAGTCGCATTAATGCCATTGGCGGCCACCGCTTCTACGTCGGTTAGCTTAATGCCATCAATCCACTCCATGGTCAAAACCCGCCGCGAGGTATATTCCCAGTAGATTTTGGGGACATAAATATCCTCAAAACTGCCATAGAGTTGGGCAAACTTTTCAGCATTCCGGCCTTCATTTTCGTAATCCATTTCCTCAAAAATGCGTTCGGCAAATTCGTCGGTGATCGCAACTAAATTGCTACGAATCTGAGAGAAGGTGTTTTGCGCCCACTGGCAAAGACTGCGCATCACATAGATATCTAGCGCAATTTTATCTACCAAGCCGGGGCGTTGGACTTTGATGGCTACTGTTTCGCCAGTTTTGAGCTTGCCTTTGTACACTTGCCCCAGGGAAGCTGCCGCGATCGGCTCGGCACTAATTTCAGCGTAAATGTATTCGGGTCTGTCGCCCAGTCCTTCTTCGATAAATTGAAAAGCGATATCGTTGGAGAAGGGCGGAATTTTATCTTGGAGCCGCGTTAGTTCTTCGAGGTAAACCGGTGGTACCAGATCGGGGCGAGTAGACAAGGCTTGGCCGATTTTGATGTAAGCGGGACCGAGCTTGGTCAGTAGCTGACGCATTTGCACCGCCCTTTTTAGTTCGTTTTTTTGGAGTCGTCCCCAAGTCTTGTCCCACCAAATGCCTAGGGCAAAGCCTACCATGGGGAGAAAGATGGCGACCGCTCTCCCCCACACCTGAAAAATCTTAGATTTGTAATACTCTGCTACGGCCTCTGGATCGTAACGCAGCCACGAACTATCATTAGGATCATGC
The DNA here is from genome assembly GCA_043755575.1 of Synechococcales cyanobacterium. Lineage (GTDB taxonomy): Bacteria > Cyanobacteriota > Cyanobacteriia > Cyanobacteriales > Chamaesiphonaceae > JAAFHZ01. Next base: position 8,425 of record JAYUSR010000234.1, on the reverse strand, counting down.
CACTGCTCCTCTAGCTCAACCGAAGTGGCTTCGATCGTCATTTTTGCTGGAGGTTCGTGGGAGGCCATGTTCATAATCAAGAATCTCGGAATATGTAAGCTTGTAAAGTATTGTAACAATTCTACCGAGCCTTTTGCTAGGTGGTGATTGCAGAACACCCTAAACTAACTTTATCTTTTGTTATCTAATGTTACTGTCTTTACGCATTAGCAACTTTGCTCTGATTGATGAATTGACGATCGATTTCGACCAGGGGCTAAATGTCCTCACTGGCGAAACCGGAGCGGGGAAGTCGATTATCTTAGATGCGATCGATGCGCTGCTGGGGGGATCGGTACACAGCCGGATGGTGCGAACAGGTGCTAAACAGTCATTACTAGAGGGGATATTTCGCCCCCCAGCCCAGATTACCGAATGGCTCGACGCTAACAAGATTGCGGCGCATCCCGATTTAGTTTGTAGTCGGGAAATTAGCCTAAATGGCAAGAACTTGCGCTCGCGCTTACGAGTCAATGGCTCGCTGGTGAATAAGCAGATGATGAACAATTTGCGAGAGCATCTAGTTGAAATAACTGCTCAGGGGCAGACCGGGCAGTTATTAGCTGGCCAGCGGCAGCTCTTGGATGGTTATGGTGGCATGAAGCTCCAACGGCAGCAGCAGCTGGTGGCCAAGTTATTTCTGACCTGGCAACAGACTCAGCAACAGTTAGTCGATCGACAGTTGCAAGCCCAAACTCGATCGGAAAAGTTAAGTTTGTTACAATTTCATCGGCAAGAACTAGATTTAGCGAATTTAGAAGCGCCCGATGAGCTGGAAACATTGGAACAAGAGCACCGCACTCTCAATCATGTGGTGGATTTACAGCAGCAGAGTTATCAGGTTTATCAACTGCTCTATCAAAACGATAGTGGTGAAATTTCGGCAGCGGCAGATTTGTTGGGCAAAGCCGAAAATACACTGATGGGGATGGTAGATATTGACCCTCAGCTCCAGACCATCTTGGAAGCAGTGAGCAATGGACTGTCACAGATTATCTATGCCGGACGAGAGGTGAATAGCTATGGCGATGGTTTAGAGGCTGACCCAGCGCGCCTAGAGGAAATCGAAGAACGGCTGCGGTTTTTGAAGCAGCTCTGTCGGCGTTATAACAATGACTTGGCGGGGGTGATCGAATATTACCAGCAGATCCAAGCAGAGTTGGCGGATCTCACAGGTGCGAGTGAATCGATCGAAGCTTTAGCCCAATTAGTGCAGCAGCAGTATGAGCAATTGGTGGCGGAGTGCGATCGACTGACCAAATTACGGTACAGCGCCGCAGAGACTTTAGAGCAACAGCTAATTAGCGAACTGCGGCCTTTAGGCATGGCAAAGGTAAAATTTCAGGTAGATTTTCAGCCCCAGAACCCTAACCAGCATGGTGCTGATGTCATCACTTTTTTGTTTAGCCCCAATCCGGGGGAAGTGATGCAGCCATTGGTAGCCACGGCTTCTGGTGGGGAAATGAGTCGCTTTTTACTAGCATTGAAAGCTTGTTTTTCGGCAGTAACTGGCACAAGTACGCTGATTTTTGATGAAATTGATACGGGAGTGTCGGGGAAAGTAACGCAGTTGATTGCCGATAAGCTACAACAGCTAACCTCCCATCATCAAATTCTCTGCGTTACCCACCAACCAATTATGGCGGCGATGGCCGATGCCCATTTTCATGTTCATAAGGAGGGGCAGGGTAAGCAGGCAGCGGAACGCACAGTGGTGAAAATTGAGCGGCTGGAGTCTAGTCGGCGACGGGAGGAGATTGCCCAGTTGGCTGGTGGACATACGGCAGCGGAATCGATCGCCTTTGCCGATGCTTTGTTATTGAAGGTGACGGGGAGTAAGACTGCTTGCCGAAATGTACCGTTGACTTCACCAGTGAAGAAGTCTCGGGTTAAAGCTATCAAGAAAACTCAGGCCGTCGATCCGATTTAGTAAACAATTCAACCAGTATAATGACCTTTCTGGAGCAGTAAGGAGCAAGCATCACGTGGCAATGCACCTAGAAAACATCGTTCCCTTTGGCAGGTCTCTGGACGAATACATTCATATGTGAAATCCAACTGGTCAAATACGAACTACAGCCCGGTGGGAACCAGATGCTCAAAATCACCAGAAATACAATGTAGCTATAATTTGGATTCATCAATCTAGCCAGTTGAATGACCGAGATCAATTCTCTAGAAGCAAGACTAGTCAACGAAACAGTACAATAGACTTGCTCTTAACCTCATCCAACCTTGGCAGATCTAGACTTTCGGAACATCAATACTCTCTGGGCTTCCGTTCTAGTCGATACCCTTCAACATTTAGGCGTATCGCTAGCTGTCATCTGTCCTGGCTCTCGCTCTACACCCCTAGCCGTTGCCTTTGCCCAAGTCCCCCACATCGAAGCAGTTTCAGTTTTAGATGAGCGCTCTGCGGCCTTTTTCGCCCTCGGCCATGCCAAACGCACCGGGCGGCCAGCGGCTTTGGTCTGTACTTCGGGCACTGCTGCTGCCAACTTCTATGCAGCTGTTATCGAAGCCCGCGAAAGCCGGGTGCCCTTGCTGATTCTGACTGCCGATCGCCCTCCCGAACTGCGCGATTGTCACTCCGGCCAGACGATCGATCAGCTCAAGCTTTACGGTAATTATCCCAATTGGCAAGCCGAAATAGCTATCCCTAGCACTGACCCGGCTCTGCTTGCTTATCTGCAACAAACCATTACCTATGCCTGGGAACGCACCATTACACCGACTCCTGGTAGCGTCCATCTCAACCTGCCTTTCTGTGATCCATTACCACCCGTCAGTCAACCAGAAATTCTAGCCCTGGCCACTACTCTGACCGATTTTCCGCCCCCAGCGATTCCGGATATTTCCAGGCAATCTGTTACTCCATGGTCAATTCCCCCGGCTTGGCAAACGGCTAGAGGATTAATCATCGCTGGGGTCGCTCAACCCATTGATTCGCTGGCCTATGCTCGATCGATCGGGCAAATCTCCCAATTTTTAGGCTGGCCAGTATTAGCTGAAGGACTATCACCCTTACGTAACTACGCCGACTTAAATCCCTACCTAATCTCTAGTTACGATCTAATTCTGCGTAATACCACAGTGTTGCCGAGTCTCACCCCAGAAGTAATTATCCAAATTGGCGATCTGCCAACCAGCAAAGAATTACGGCAATGGCTGAGCCAGGTCAGACCCCGCACTTGGATTATCGAAACTAGTGAGCAGAACGTGAACGCGCTGCACCTCAATGCTAGCTATCTGAGGATTCCAGTGACCGAAATAGCCAAGCATTGTCAAACTCGGGAGCAGATTATCCTTTTTGGCTATGGCCAAAACTGGTTAGCACTAGACCAGCAAACCCGTAAATCGATTGATCGCACGATGGTTGAGATCGATCGACTGTGCGAATGCAAAATTCCGTGGCTGCTATCCCAATCATTGCCCCCAGCCACTATCGTATTTATCGCCAACAGTATGCCAATTCGGGATATGGAATTTTTTTGGCAACCCAACAATCAACAATACCGACCATTAGGAAATCGCGGTGCCAATGGCATCGATGGCACTCTCTCTACCGCCTTAGGCGTTGCTCACGGAACAAAACAGCCAGTAATACTCATTACTGGCGATCTTTCGCTGCTGCATGATACTAATGGACTTCTACTGCGGCAACAGTTCCAGGGCAGCTTAACAATTCTATTAATTAATAATAACGGCGGTGGTATTTTTACGATGCTTTCGATCGCAAAGTTTGATCCCCCCTTTAAAGAATTTTTCTTAACTCCACAAAATATAGATTTTTCGATGCTGTGTATGGCATACCAGATTAGTCATCAAAGAATTACCTCTTGGTCAGAATTTCAGCAGCAACTAAGACATATCAATAAGCCAGGGATTAAAGTCTGGGAAATAGCTACCAATGCTCAGCAAGATAGTGAATGGCGCCGAACAAACCTGTCACAATTGTGTCATTTATCTTAGCCGGATTCCACTACCAGCTATAGCGCTGACATTATTAAATATCTGTGACATTCTGGAATTATGTTGCCCCAAATTGTAGGAATTAAACAACTGGATAAATGACTGATAGTCATAAGAACCTACTTTAAAGAATGCTTAATAATAAATTAAGTTTTGGAACAAAAAAACTCTGCTAGTGTCGTACCAATAGTTAAGGTTAAACTACGTATTTTCAATAGCCATTAGTGAAAGCTCAGCCTTATTAACTTACTTGCCCTGACCGTCTAACTATTTTGACCGGGAGTGAAACAGATATGTCCAGCAAAAAAATGACCGATCGACAACCCCGGTACCACGGTGATGCAATCCGCGCCTACCTGCATGAAATTGGCCGGGTACCACTGCTCACTCATGAGGAAGAAATTAGTTTTGGCAAGCAAGTGCAACAAATGATGCAATTGCAAGAACTAAAAGAAAAAATTCAACAAGAGCAAACCATCTCACTAAGTAATGCCGAGTGGGCTACTCAAGCAGAAATTAGTGAAGTCGATCTGCAACGCATTCTGCGGCGGGGCGCAGTAGCCAAGAAAAGAATGATCGAAGCTAACTTGCGATTGGTAGTGGCGATCGCCAAAAAGTATCAAAAACGCAACTTAGAATTCCTAGATTTAATTCAAGAGGGATCACTGGGTCTAGAAAGAGGCGTAGAAAAATTCGACCCGACGCGGGGCTACAAATTTTCGACCTATGCCTACTGGTGGATTAGACAAGCCATTACCCGAGCGATCGCCCAGCAAGCTCGTTCCATTCGTTTGCCCATCCACATCACCGAAAAGCTGAACAAAATTAAAAAAACTCAACGAGAACTATCTCAAGAGCTAGGTCGTAACCCCACAACGTTAGAAATTGCCCAGGCACTATCACTAGAGCCAAGCCAAATTCGCGAATACCTAACCATTTCGCGTCAACCCATCTCCCTAGATGTGCGGGTGGGTGATAACCAAGATACCGAGCTATCGGAGTTGTTGGAAGATGCGAGCATTTCCCCAGAAAACTATACGGCTCAAGACAATCTTCGCCAAGAACTGCAAGGAATACTGGCGGAGCTGACTCCTCAGCAACGTCACGTGCTGACTCTGCGATTTGGCTTAGACGGCGATGCCGAGATGTCTTTGGCTAAGGTCGGAGAAATCCTCCATCTCAGCCGAGAAAGAGTCAGACAACTAGAGCATCAGGCGCTCTCGCATCTGCGGCGCTGTCATGGCAGTTTTCGAGACTATGTGGCTAGCTAGATTAAGTAGCTATCTGCCTGTTAACCATTCATCAATACTTTATATGTCTTATGGCTGAAAATTCGATTAATCGCACACAAATTTGGTTATAACAGTATATACAAGCTGTAAGAGCAAACTGGAGCAATCCATTTTCCTCAAATCTCCACCTCGCGATTTTCCCTAGGGTTAAAGAATATGTCGGTTCATCGATTGGTCAAATTTTGTTTTTCTGCTAGCAAAATCTGTTTGGCTACAATTATGGTAGGTACCGCTTTGACGGCAATTCCAGTTAGTGCTGGAGAAATCAGCGCCACGAACCATTCATCATCCTTGGTCGGGAAGAGGAAAACGATTGCCACCAACAGTCGCGACAATGCCATTGGACTCAGTACCGATACCACTAAACGTTCATCATTCTTGGTGGGGAAAAAGAAAGTAATCGCAACCAACAGCAACAGCAGATTGATCGCGAATGGAACTTATCTCTACGGGGAAAGCAATCAGCCAGGTAGACGGAACAGTGAGTATGTGGTCTTCGAGAACAAAAGTGGCAAGGTCTTCGGAGCAGTCTTTTTGGCGAATTCTGAATTCAGTTGCTTTCATGGCAGACTACGCTCTAGTCAGCTGAATATGATGGTCGTTGACAGTGACTCGAATGCAGCTCATCCTTACGCTGTAAATTTAGAAACTGGTTATACGAAAACCAGCAGCGCTGAGTACAAAGCAGTTAAAAAAATTGGCAAAACAGAACTCAAACTACTAAACTCCTGTCGGAGTATGTATAAAAGTAGCCGCTGGCAGTCATCGCTGCGCGGCTAAAATTTGATGTTTAATTAAAAAATACTTAATTAAAATTCGATGCCGGGTTGGGCCTTGACTCCTTGCTCCCGAAACGGGTGCTTAATTGGGTTCATTTCGGTTACTAAGTCAGCTCGATCGATGATGGCCGCTGGTACGCCTCGACCAGTAAGAATAACGTGTGTGTTAGCTGGCTTTTGTTCTAAGCCAGCTAATATTTCTGCGGGGTCTAAATATCCCAGCTTCAGAGCCACATTGATTTCATCCAGTAATATCAAGCGATAAGATGCATCCAAAATATAGCTCAGAGATTTCTCCCAAGCTAACTTGGCCATCTGAATATCTCGATCACGGTCTTGCGTATCCCAGGTGAAACCCTCGCCCATCGCATGGAATTCTAGCTGGTCAGAAAATTTGGAGAGTACTGCTTTTTCCGCTGGTTCCCAAGCGCCCTTAATGTACTGAATAATCGCCACCCGATAACCATGCCCTAGGGAACGCATCACCATGCCCAAGGCAGCAGTGGTCTTACCTTTGCCATTTCCAGTATTGACAATAATTAGACCTTTCTCCGAAATAGAGTTAGCAATCTGCGTCGCCTGTACCTCTTGGCGGCGCTGCATTTTTTGTTGATATTGAGTGGAATTCAGCGAAGTTTCATTAGACATAAATAGTTGAATTAGGTAGCGGTCATAAACCACTGGGTAATGCCGCTGGCTAAAGTTTTAGCCATTTGCTGTTGGGCTTGGGGATTACTAATCCATTGCAATTCTTCCGGATTGCTCATGAAGCCCAATTCTAACAGCACCGATGGAGCTGCTGCTGGTCGTGCCAAAGCTAGGTTATCCCAAATTACGCCATACTGAGGGCGATCGGCATATTGAGTAGCGTAGGTGTGTAGAAAACTAGCCAAACCCTGCGCCTGAGAATGGTACCAAAAAACAGAAAATCCCTTGGCTTTCGATGGTTCCACATCATCAGGGGAAGAATTGTAGTGAACCGAGAGAGAAATAGTTGGTTCCAGCTGTTCGACAATGGTACGCCGCTCATCTAGGGAAACTGCTTTGTCGGTTTCTCTGGTGAGATAGACTGTCGCGCCTTTAGCAAATAGCTCATTAGCCAACAGTTTGGCCGCCAAAAGGTTAGCTTCTTTCTCGGTATAACCGGTAGCACTTAACGCCCCCGAATCTGCGCCACCATGTCCGGGATCGAGAAGGATTTTCACTCCAACCAGCGGTTTATTGCTCTGCTTCGCAATTGTGGGCGGATGACGCAAGGACAGCACTAAATTGTTACCGTCATAGCGATATTTATAGCCCCACTGCTGACGAGACTTATAAATAAAAGTATATTCCACCTGACTAGCAGCAACGGACTTCGACTCCACTCGATCGATCATCGGATTACTCACCAGTTTGACCATATTATTTGAGGCAGTGGTGTTGTAGAGAATAAGTTTTAGAGTTTTTTCAGTCTGCTCAATTACCAAGGGCACCGGCACTTGCAAAGTAAAAAATACATCGGTGCTACCATTCCGACTTTGACTGCGGATATTTTTCACTACTGATTTTGGGACGTTACCAGTTGTTACTCTCAGGTCGCTAACATTCACCCAACCACCATAGTCCAGCTGGATCCAGCTGCTATTTTTACCATTATTCTCACCCTCTCTCCGACCAACAACAACTGCTTTGGTGCCCTTAAGTAAAGGTGTGACACGATTATAATCACTGCTTGGACCAATTCTAGCCACAGTATTGTTGGCTAGCACCTCGGCCACTTCTACATTAGCTGGAGCAGTCATCGCTACTGAACTAGGAATAACAGTTACAACGGGCTGAAAGGTAGTCTTAGACAACTGCCGCGTAATGGGCTGATCTACTGTGCCAGTAGCCTTGGCAATCGCACAGTCTAAATAGCTTCCAGCACCCTGAATAGCTTGGCCATCATCATTACTAAGTAGTAAGTTATTATTAGGAGCGTTACCCAGGCAAGAAACACTGTTACTGATTTTGGTAGCTGTGGGGTATGGTTCACCTTCTGTCTGGTAGTTATTTGAGGAAGAAGTCCCTGACAGCATTTTTTTTGCTGACACCGGCACCGATATAACTAAACAGATTGTCATCACCACTAAGATGACTGCTCTCAGAATTTTTTTTCCCATAACCCTAACAAAAATACCAACTGGATATTCTTCAGCCTTCCAAATTGATAGAGATCATAGGATGATTATTCTATCTTGACAAAAATCACCAGGATTTTATTATATTTTATGCAGAATCATGAAAACTTTAAATCTCAGTTGGGGCAGTAGGGAAAGCCTTGATTTGAGCCGTAATGCCAGTATCTAAACCATCAATACT
>JAYUSR010000233.1:0-3216 GCA_043755575.1 Synechococcales cyanobacterium | reverse complement strand
TCGATCAATCCTTAATTTCATCATTGGAACTGCTGTCATTACTACTATTGGCGCTTTGCTATCACCCCTAGCGATCGCCTGGTGGAAAAGTAGCACCTTGAGTAATCCTCGACTCCCAGCTAGCAAAGTCACTGAACTACGCTATCAGGTACTAGCTGCCGAAAAAGCCCTATCAGCCCAGCCTGATGATCCAGCAGCCGTCGAAGCCATCATCAAGGCTAAATTGCAGTTAAATGACCTCAGAGGAAGCATCACCCCTCTCGAAAAGCTAGCCACCTTAAAACCACAAGTTCCGGAATATAGAGTATTACTGGGACAGACCCAACAGCATTTAGGCGATCGAGAAGCTGCCGTAGCTAGCTATCGCAAAGTTCTAAGTGACCAACCCCAAAATATTCAGGCATTACAAGGCTTAGTCAGTCTATTGGTCGAGGGCAAAAAGCCAGAGGCCGCGATCGGAAATGTCCAAGAAGCCATTAATGACCAAACAGCTAAGGGTAAAACTGGCGATATCGCACCGTTAAAACTGCTGCTAGCCCAAATTTATGTTAGTCAACAGCGCCATGCTGATGCGTTACCGATCTATGACGAACTAATTCAAGCAAATAACCGAGATTTTCGGCCGGTGTTGGCACAAGGCATCGTCTTCAAACAACTAGGCAATACGAATGAAGCCCAAGCGCTGTTAAGTCAGGCCGTCGAAATTGCTCCTGCCCAGTATAAAGATCAAATTCAGTCGATCGCCAAGTCAGCGGTGCCCCCTGCTCTTATCCCTAAAATATCCACTCCTAGCCGCGTACCTTCACCCACCGTGGCACCCAGTCCCATCAACAGCACTATGCCGTTGCTATCGCCAAACTCTATTAACACTACAGTGAAATAATTGCAGATCACCTCTCTCTTAGCTGTTCGTAGCATGTACAGCAAAAAAAGATGTAATACATGCGGGTAAAAATATCTCGATCAATCAAGGTTTCATCCATGTTTTCTTAGATGGAAACGATGTTTCGAGGAGTTTACCGCTGTCTTTTAGGAGATATATACCCAGCTTTACTAAGCCAAATGGTGTATCAAACGTGATTCAAGACCTTTATTTTTATTTTATATTCTTAAGCTAATTTCTTAAAACCCTTTGCCAGAAAGGATTATGTATTATCCAGCATCCTGGCGATCACTGCAAAACCTGTTATGTATATCTGAATACCTATTGACATTGTAGTTTTTCACGCTAGGATGGTGTTACTTAAAACTACATTGCTGTAAATTTTGGAGCATGATAGATACTGCGAAAATTATTTAATTTATTTTTCTAATGTTTCTGGAAAAGCTTAAAAGAACAGTGAAGTACTAAGAGTTGTAATTTTTCGTGTAATACAAGGTGGATTTGAACGATGTCTAAGAAATTATTTTCCGTTGGTGTAGCTGGCGTTGCTGTAGCAGCCGCTTCTTTTTTGGCTGTAGCTCCTAGCCAAGCTTTACCTGGTACTGCTGGTGTTGCTGGCCAAACTGCTACTTTAGGTGCTTCCGGCACTCCAGGTCCCAACGGTACTGCTACTAGTGGTGCTAGTGTTTCCGCAGCTACTGGCTTTGGTACTGGCGCCAGCTCTGGATCCGGCAGCAACGCCGACCCTACCACTGCTGGTTCTAGCACAGGTGGATTTGCTGGTGCAGCTGGTCTGAATGCTTCTGGTAGTACTGCTAGTGGTGTTGGTGTTGCTCCTGATGCAGCTACTGCTTCTGCCGGTGCATCTGCTGGTAACGATGGCCTAGGCGCTACCTTTGGTGCTACTTCTACAGGTACTATTTCAATCCCAGGTTTCGGCACTCAAGCTGCTGGCAACGGCCAGTTTGGTACATTAGGCTCATCATTCTAAGACGAAACCAGTCTTGATCTAGTAGTCAAACATTAATTCTCTACTGATCTGTCTGTGACAAAGCACCGAGGATCGATATTAGACCTGGGTGCTTTGTTCGTAAGTATTTGTAACTTTTCGCGATATGCAAGGAATCAAAACTAATGTCTAACAAGTTATTCTTCGGTAGTTTAGCTGGTGCCGCTTTGGTAGCCACTACTCTTGCCAACGTGCCTACTAGCCAAGCAGCACCGCTGCAAGCCGCCGCCGCAGTTGGTTCTACAATTTCGTTTGGTACTAGCATTGGCGGTGAGTCCACCAGTGGTGCCAATATTTCCGTCACAACTGCTCCTGGCAGCGCGGCAACTGGCATCACCAGTACTTCTACCCCTACTGAGCTAAGCACCCAGCTCACTGGCACAGCTACTACTGCAAACGGACTTGAATCCAGCGGAGCCGCAAGCTCTAAGCTGACATTTGGCCCAGAAGGCATTAAAACTGATGCTGGTGCCGGTGCTGCTAATAACGGTGGCCAAGGTGCTAGTAATGCAGCTACAAACACTAACTCAGTATCGATCCCTGGACTGCAACTTAGTGGTGGTGGAGCTGCCGGAACTTACGGTACTATCACTTCAGGATTCTAATTCTTACGAATTAATAGCTGTCTGAATTGCTATTTCGTCAAAAAGATCTGCTGAAATACTAGTAGACAATTGCCAAGGGTTTGTTTAACCCTTGGTTTTTTGCTTGCGCAATGTAAGGTGGGTTGAACTTTGCTAGTGTGTTAAAAGCTGCATACTAATAGTTCTGATCAAACAGTTGATTTTTCAAGCGAGTAAACAGTAGTTTACTCGCTTAATTTTTGGGGTCTAAATGTTTTTAGTCAATTTGCGAGTCTATTTTTTATTAAATTAATGATAATTTTGTTCAGTAAATAAAGAAAAAATAGCACTAGCAAATTACTTTTAATCCTAACAATGATTGCTCAGAGCAGAATTAGATAGTTAAGTTAATTCCATATGTGCTTTTGATACTCATTAACTATTGACATCATTATTTTCTATGATATGTTGGTGTTACTCGATATTAAACCGCTTATCTCGCAAAAATGCAAATTACATAGATATTTATTTATGTTTTTGCTTTATCTAGAAAGCTATGAAGTTATCGAGTTGGTTGTAATTTTTCGTGTAATACAGGGTGAACTTGAACGATGTCTAATAAATTATTTTCTATAGCTGTAGTCACTTTTACCGTAGCCACAGCTTCTCTACTCGCTGTAACTCCTAGCTATAGCCAAAACTCTACTAGTGTGGGCGGTCAGAGCACTAGTTCAGGTGCTTCCGGTACCACCAGCCCCAAT
>JAYUSR010000232.1:0-31788 GCA_043755575.1 Synechococcales cyanobacterium | reverse complement strand
GTAGCGGAAAGAAGTGTTGGGATCATTACGACTCCAAACCAACCGATGTAAACACGGTTGTCGGTAGAAGTTACCCAACCACAGAAGCGATCCCAAACATTGGGTGCCTCGGTACGTTGTAAAGTAGTTGTCATTTGTTTATGATTACGATGAATTTTTTAAGTTCGAGATGGGGCTTGCACCTTGATCCCCATATTAGATTAAGTATTTATTTTTGTAAAGAGTGTTAACAAAAATAAATTCTTGGCTAAGTCAAAGACATTGTCCATTAACCAGGTGGCCAAGACAAAGAACGCTTACCTAACAAGTGAAAATGTAGGTGAAAAACTGTCTGACCACCATCACTACCAACGTTTGTGACCACCCGATAGCCGTTGTCTAACCCTTCTTGACTAGCAACTCGTTGAATTATTAGAAGAATGTGACCTAAAATAGCTTGCTCGGCAGCAGTAACTGTTGCCAATGACTCGATCAACTGCTTAGGAATTACCAAAATATGCACTGGCGCTTGGGGATTCATATCCCGAAAAGCCAGCACCAGGTCGTCTTCGTAGACGATATCGGCCGGAATTTCCTTGCGGATAATCCGGCTAAAAATTGTTTCACTCATTTTAAGTCACGAAGAATTACTAGAAAAAATGTGTTGTCAGGCAACTAGCTCTCATTTTCGCTGGATGGGAAAGAGTTGTAGGTGATACCAGCTTTTTTGAGTCGATCGATTGCCTCACCCAACCTGTCGCAATCAGCAATCAAACTCAAGCGCACATAGCCCTCACCACCAGTTCCAAAAGCATTCCCAGGAGTTAAAACCACCCCAGTTTCACTCAAAACTTTCAAGGCAAATTCCGTCGAACCAATTCCCGGCGGACAAGGTACCCACAAATACATGGTGGCTTTAGTAACTGGTACGTTCCAACCCAATTCGGCCAGACCCTCAATAACAAAGTCGCGCCGCTCTCGGTAACGATTTTGGACTTTCGAGACATATTCATCTGGTAAATTGAGGGCAGTTTCCGCCGCCGACTGCAAAGCCGCGAAAATCCCATAGTCCAAGTTGGTTTTAATCGTCCGCAAACCTTGGATAATTTTAGCGTTACCCACCACAAAACCAATTCGCCAACCAGCCATGTTGTAAGTTTTCGACATAGTGTGAAACTCCACACTAATATCTTTTGCACCAGGGATTTCGAGCAAGCTAGTAGGCTGATAGCCATCAAAAGCTAGCTCAGCATAGCAAAGGTCATGCACCAATATGATTTCGTATTTGCGAGCGAAAGCCACAATCTCTTCATAAAATTCGCGGGGTGCAGTTGCACCAGTAGGATTACTGGGATAATTAAAAAATAGTAGCTTAGCTCTGCGAGCGACATCCTCGGGAATTTTAGCCAGATCGATCACCCAATCATTTTCGGCAGTGAGCAGCATTTCATGAATATCAGCACCAGCAATTAGCGGCCCCCGAAAATGCACTGGATAAGCTGGATTGGGTACCAAAACTACATCACCGGGATCAATGAAGGCCATCGCCAAATGGGCTAATCCCTCTTTAGAACCCATCAGTGGCAAAGCTTCGTTTTCAGGGTTCAAGGTCACATCATAGCGACGCTGATACCAATCAGCGATTGTCCGCCGAAAACTACTCAAGCCCTCAAAAGGTGGATAGCCGTGAATATTAGGGTTATCTAAGGCATTCTTGGCAGAAGTAATTACCGATTCATGGGGTGCCCCATCCGGGTTGCCCATACCCAGATCGATTAAGTCAATACCCTGCTGACGGGCATTGGCTTTCAGTTCATCTAACCGAACGAACACATACTGCGGCAGGTTGCGTACACGAGTAGCTGGCGTAATCCAATCTAATGTCATTGAAACAATTGAGAAATTAAAGAACGGCACAGGACGTTAGCATATCAGAGTGCTATGGAAGAAATTCAAAAATGATAACAACTTAGCCTTATTATTACGAACTGTTACAGCACCCTATAGATTTACGCCCAAATGTCGCAGAATGTTTGCGGGAGGTAGCTGAATAACTTCTAGCATCTTGATGCCGCTGAATTGTTTAATTGAAAAATTGAGATTTGGCTAAGTATAAATGCCTGAGGTCAGCTTTCATCCGTAGTTTTGACTGGTAAGACCAGTGATAAACAACTGGTTAATAACTTTTCTTGGAGTAATACCTAATAATGAGTATCGTCACCAAAGCGATCGTCAATGCAGACGCTGAAGCTCGTTACCTCAGCCCCGGCGAACTAGACCGGATCAAGTCCTTTGTGACTTCTGGCGAGCGTCGTCTTCGGATTGCTCAATCTCTAACTGACTCTCGTGAGCGTCTCGTTAAAGAAGCTGGCAACAAACTTTTCCAACAACGTCCTGATGTTGTTTCTCCTGGTGGAAACGCCTACGGTGAAGAAATGACTGCTACTTGCTTGCGTGACCTAGACTACTACCTACGTCTAGTTACTTACGGCGTAGTTGCTGGCGATGTTACTCCGATCGAAGAAATCGGTATCGTTGGTGTGCGTGAAATGTACAAGTCTTTGGGTACTCCCATCGATGCAGTTGTTGGTGGCGTTCGCGCTATGAAGGATGCTGCTGTAGGGATGATGTCCGCAGAAGATGCAGCTGAAGCTGGTGCATACTTCGACTACGTGATTGGTGCAATGGGCTAAGTTGCTCACGCCACAATCATTAACTAAAGCGACTACAGTAAATCAGTTAAGGAATTTAAAACAATGCAAGACGCAATTACTGCTGTAATTAACTCCTCTGACGTTCAAGGTAAATACCTGGACGCCAGCTCCTTGGGCAAACTCAAAGCTTATTTCGGTACTGGCGAACTGCGAGTGCGTGCTGCTGGCACAATCAGCGCCAATGCCGCCACTATCGTGAAAGAAGCTGTTGCTAAGTCTTTGTTGTACTCGGACATCACTCGTCCCGGTGGCAACATGTACACTACTCGCCGCTATGCTGCTTGTATTCGTGACTTAGACTACTACCTGCGCTACGCTACTTACGCTATGCTAGCCGGCGACCCTTCCATCTTGGATGAGCGCGTATTGAATGGTTTGAAAGAAACCTACAACTCCCTGGGCGTTCCAGTTGCTGCGACTGTCCAAGCAATCCAAGCCATGAAAGAAGTAACTGCTAGTTTAGTAGGTGCTGATGCTGGTAAAGAAATGGGTGTTTATTTAGACTACACCTGTTCTGGCTTGAGCTAGTATCGATCGAGAAACGATGATTTAGGGTCTGGAAAGTTGGTATAGATACTAGCTCTGCACAAGCTAATCTGAATAGATTCAGTTTTAATGAGCTACTGTAGGTACTAGCTGTCCAGACTTTTAAATATTTATAAATACTGAATTTGGTGATCAATAATCGCTAAAGAATGTAAAAATCTAAGCTTATTCATTAAGAAAACAAGTTTTTGGGAGAAACGTCATCATGCGGATGTTTAAAGTCACTGCTTGTGTGCCTAGCCTCAGCCGGACTCGCACCCAACGGGAATTACAAAATACTTACTTCACGAAGTTAGTACCTTACGACAACTGGTTTCGCGAGCAGCAGCGCATCATGAAGATGGGTGGCAAGATCGTGAAGGTAGAATTAGCTACTGGTAAGCCTGGTGCAAATACCGGTCTGCTCTAGTCAAAAGACTAAGATATTGCGAAAAAGCAGGGGTGATATACAACCCTGCTTTTTTAATGAAACACTTAGTGCAACCCCGTCTAAAAAAAGTTAAGATACCACATTCAAGAGAATTTATTTTAAGTTCCCCCACATATGCAGTTTATTGATCAGGCCGAAGTAGAAGTAGCCGCTGGTAATGGTGGCGATGGAGTGGTTGCTTTTCGCCGGGAGAAGTTTGTACCAGCGGGTGGACCATCGGGCGGTAATGGGGGACGGGGTGGTTCGGTACACTTGATGGCCGTAGAAAACCTGCAAACCTTATTAGACTTTAGCTATCGCCGCCGTTTTAAGGCTCCAGATGGACAAAAAGGCGGCTCGAAGAATTGCACTGGTCCATCGGGGGATGACTTAATTGTGGAAGTGCCTTGCGGGACAATTATTTATGATTTAGATACCACCGAGGTTTTGGCTGATTTAGTTGAATCCGGTCAACAATTTTGCGTGGCGGCAGGTGGCAAAGGCGGTTTGGGCAACCAATGTTTTTTAACCAACAGCAACCGGGCACCAGAAAAGGCGCTACCAGGAATGCCAGGAGAAGTTCGATCGATCCGCTTAGAACTAAAACTTTTAGCAGAAGTGGGGATTATTGGAATGCCCAATGCTGGTAAATCGACTTTAATTTCAGCTTTATCGGCAGCGCGCCCCAAAGTGGCAGATTATCCGTTTACAACGCTGGTGCCGAATTTGGGGGTGGTTAGGAAGCCCACTGGTGACGGGACTTTGTTTGCGGACATTCCAGGCTTGATTGAGGGCGCTGCTGGGGGAGCCGGGTTAGGCCATGAGTTTTTACGGCATATTGAGCGCACTAAGTTGCTGGTGCATTTGGTGGATGGGACGGGGGCAGATCCGATCGAAGCCTACCGCACAATCCGCCAAGAATTATTGGCCTATGATCAATCGTTGGACAACAAGCCACAAATCTTGGCAATCAATAAAATTGATGCTTTGGATGACGAAGAGCAAGCGGTGTTGCAAGCAGAATTAGTAAAAGCGGCTGGCCAGGATGTATTGCTGATTTCAGCAGCTACTCGTCATAACTTAGACGAGTTACTGAATTTGGTGTGGCAGCAGCTGGCTGATTTAGAGAACACCACAGAAGCTTGGGAAGTGCCTCAATATCAAATGCGGAAACGGTTTGGTCATAAGAATGAAGATGATGATTTTGAGCTAGAGGAAGATGATGATGATTCGGAGCTAGCACCTACAGAGTTTATCTATACTCATCGGTAGTGATCGCCTCACACTTTCACAATCCTGATCAATTTTTCACCCATAGCGCTAAGCCACCGCCACGTCCCCTTGCCGCAATGCCCTGATTACTAGCTGAGATAAAGCTAAAAAATGGGAGATTAGCGATCGACTTACCGGCAAACTCTAGATCGATCTTTTGTTTTTTGGGCATTTTGCCTCGATAAATGATTCGATCGAAAATCCGCACTTCAAAATCAATAAAATCGAAGGCGAGCAGATTTTTCTTGCCCAAATAACGGTAGGGTCCGGTGAGCTTGAGGCGTACTAAACCGACGGCTACTTGATTGGCAATTTCTCCAATATTGGGGTTGCTGACATCTGGTGTAAAGCTGATACTGGCTGGGATGAATTGGGGGAAATAATAACCTTTGCCGAGGCGGATTCCTGCTCTGTTTTTGGATTTTTTGGCTCCGGTGGCGAAGGAAAGCTGCCATTCACCGACCAGATCGGTAATGGGGATAGCTAGTTTGGTTTGTTTGGCTAGTTTTTCCACCCCTAATAGAGCGCTGGTGAGATCGGCTGAGGGTGTTCGATCGCTTTTACCAGTCAATATGGCGATAATTGCTTGGGTTAGGATCTGGGTAGAGTCTGGGGAGTTCACGATTAACGCTGATGTGGTTGATGTCATTTTAGCTTTAATGGCGGATCGGAAGGGATTCTTGGTCAGCCGATATAATAGACTTGTCTGGTAAAAGTGTCCTATAAATCTTTCAGGAAAGCATATGACCATCAGAGAACAGCTTAGTAAAGAACTCGAACAAGTGCCTGATGCAATGGTGGAGATAGTTTTGGACTTTTGTTTACGGCTGAAACAAGGCCAACAGGTTCAAGAATCGAACCAAATAGATACTACTAGTAACAGCGGAATTCTCGATTTGTTGGAGCGGATCAAAGAGATTCAATCTGAGGTTCCGGCGGCAGAGTGGAACAAGCTGCCTCATGACGGCTCGATTAATCACGATCATTACCTACATGGTGTTCCCAAGGTTACTAATGAGTTGATAGATACCCCAAACCAAAGGATTTTACATCGTTGCTGCATTTTTGATGACATGTTAAGTTCCAGGTAGCTGGTGTAATCCAAAACGAATACCTTGCGGATCGCGGCAAGTACAAAACCGACCAAAGCCAGGTTCATCCGGTCCCGGCTCATCTGTTTCACCACCCAACTCTTGCACTTGGGCAACAGCAGCCATTAAATCAGGAACATCAAAGAAAATGAAAAACTGGGGTTCTGGATCATTCCCATGCAATCCAGCTTTCACCGATGAAGTCTGAAACCAACCCTCACCATCATTACCCATGGGATGAAAACTCCACCCCAAAAGTTGCTCAAAAAACATTCGGGAAGCCCCAGCATCTTTGGTAGCAATCTCCAGATAAGAAACTCCACTAGACATTTTAGATCTCCTGATTATGATTGTTAAAGCACCATATTAGCTTCGCTTGAGGAGTAAGTCTTGAACAAAATTGACCTCGCCGCTACCTATTGATAATGTCACCAGGTGTGCCAAGCAAGTCGGGGAAATGTGCTTTTTGGTAGACTGTCGGAGCACATCCCGCAAACAAGCGGAATTCGCGGGCAAAGTGGCTCTGGTCGCTATAGCCACAAGTGGCAGCAATCGCACTGAGCGAATAATTATCCGAGCTGGTGAGCAGTTGCAGAGCACGAGTAAATCGAATACGACGGGCAGCAGCCTTCGGTGTCATTCCAATTTGCGCCTGAAAACAGGCTGCAAAATGCCGATCGCTCCAGTCCAGCGTTTTAGCTAATTTTCTAATTGGAATGCACCCACCATAATGTTCGAGTTGGTGCCAAGCCCATTGAATCTCAGATCGAATGATTTGATTTAACCCAGCAAATTTCTCAGCCAGTAGCTGATCTACTAAAGTAAATCGTTCCGGCCAAGAGGACAACTCACTAAGTTGTTCAATTATTAGATTGGCATCATGCCCCCAGATGTCTACTAGATCAACAACACCTTGAGTAAATTCAGGATAGACACCACGAAAAAGCTGGTTTGCCGCCCAGGGCAATAGTTCTATTTCAATGCAATGTTGAAATCCATGATGTTCGACAATTAATGGATCGGCACCCAATCCAACTGCAAAAGATTGGTATTGGACAGATGGTACTTGGGAACCCACCGGATTAATCTGCAATCGATCGCCGAATCCCAAAATTATAATAACTCGGCTTTTAGGAACCTCCAGTCGGCACACCGAGCGTCCAGCATCTTCATGATAACCACTATAGGAGCAATCCCAACGTTGGAGGTGAGTAGAGGGCATTCCTGCCACATACTCCCATGGAGAAAAGCCCAAGTCGATTCTGTTTTTCTGTTCCAAGCCATCAATCATTAGTGCTAATATTTTCCCATCCTAATAACATAATTAATAATCCAATCACCAAATCTTCACAGCTCGATCGACCAACTGCTCCTGCCGTTCAATAATAGCTTTTTGATTCCACTCAACGCCATCGATCAATAGCTCAAGCTAATACCGAGTTCCACTATACTTTATGAGCCTCTGCATAAATCCTTAGTGCCGCCGCCATTTTCTTCTCATAATCTTCACCCTGAGTCTGAAACCAAGCCAGCGTATTTGGGTCAACTTGAACAAGAACATTCAGAGGCGCTACAGGTTTCCACCATCGCGACTTACCCAAAAACTCTTCAGTTAGTAGAGGAATGTCAGATGTATCAATTTCTTCTTCAGTGAGAGAATCAACCTTCTCCCAATTCGTTCTTGAGGTAATATTCATAGAGTTTTCGTTCATAAGGCAAAGTTTTACGAAATAACTAGTAATCCAATCGCCAAATTTCCACAGCTCGATCGGCCAACTGCTCCTGCCTTTCAATAATAGCTTTCGGACTCCACTCAACGCCATCGATCAATCGAGTCAAAGCATAGGTACTTTTCTGATACACCGCCTGCTTAATTGCAAACCCCTTCTGACCCAAACTTCGATTTAGCTCCCGCTCCAATAACGTCAAATTTCCCAAACGGTACAACAACCTTTGCCCCTGCTCCTCACTAAACTCCGCCGGCCAGTTTTCTGAAAATAATTCCGGCAGAATGTGTTCGATCGCAAAAGCAGGCTCTTTGACGGCCACAGAATCAAATCTATAACCAACAGCATTGGTAGGCGGATTGCCTGTCAACTCAAGTAACAAGCCAGGATATTCTTGAAAAATTCGGTAGAAAAGAGTGTCACGTTTCATGACAGCAAGCAACTAACCAAACTTGATCTTCAAATAATCATCTTCCATCTTGGCTCCAGCAGGCTGAAGAGCCGCTAAAGCCTGCGGCAGCACTAAATTACGGCGATGATTACCAATCCGAATATTTAGCTCATCGCCACTCTTGTTTAGCTGTACCTTATCCTTAGCCACTCCCGGCAAATAAAGCTCCAGGTTGTACTGATTATTCCCCTGAGAAACCACCCGCATCGTGACTTCTTTATAGTAAATCTGGGCAGGATCCTCGTCTGCGGCATACAAAGTATCTTTCAATCTTTGCAGCGCATCCATACCGCACATTTCCTCTGAAAATAGCGGCACTTCCTTCACTGGCAACGGGCTAAAATTATCATGTAGTTCTTGACGATACTTTTCTTGACTCTCCTTCCACTTTTTAAAGAAAGGATCGGTTACTTCGGCTGGGATAATCCGATTGGCTACTACTAAGTCAGTGGAAACGTTGTACAGACTCAAGTAAGCATGAGCACGTAGCGATTCTTTGATCACCATTTTCTCCGGATTAGCCACTAGCCGTACCGAAGTTTTGGAATTATCCATCAAAATCACTTGCAGCGCTTCGATTTGCTCATAAAACTCGTAGGGCGCATCCATTACTTCCTTATCGGGCAACGAGAAACCGACGATCGGACGAAATAATGGTTCTACCAGAGGCCGCAAAGCTACTGATACCGCCTGGAAAGGCTTATAGAAACGGCGCATATACCAGCCACCCACTTCCGGTAAACTCAACAAACGCAATGCTGTCCCAGTTGGTGCCGAGTCAATAATCAAAACATCATAAAAGCCTTCATCGTAATGGCGCTTCATCCGCACCAAGCCAAAGATTTCATCCATCCCTGGCAAAATGGCCAGTTCTTCGGCTTGGACTCCTTCTAAACCCCGCGCCTGTAAAACTTGAGTAATATAGCGTTTGACCGCTCCCCAGTTGCCTTCTAGCTCCATTAGGGCATCTAGTTCCGCTCCCCATAAATTGGGACGCACTTCGATCGGATCATGTCCCATTTCGGTATCGAAGCTATCGGCTAGGGAGTGGGCGGGGTCGGTGCTGAGTACAAGGGTTTTGTAACCCATCTCGGCACATTTTAGGCCGGTAGCGGCAGCCACAGAAGTTTTACCAACACCACCTTTACCGGTCATCAAAATCAAACGCATAGCAGTTTATTTTTTCTAAATGGAATAATAATCTTAAATATTTTTTAAGTGTAACGGGAAATATTACAGTCAGGTAGCTCTAGGCTCTTTGTTGCATAAAATTGACGAGTTAGACCAATATTTCAGATATCTCTAAAAAATCTCATGAATCAACGCATATTGCCAGCCTGGGTCGCGATTTTCAGCGTCTTCATTCCATCGATCGGCTTAGCAACTATCTCTTCTATGGAATTAGCAGTTGCGACTTCAGTCGAAATCGGTAAAGCCGCTAGCCGTGAACCTTTTTATTCCAAGGCTGGTCGGTTCTCGATCGACTTCCCCAGTGAACCAGCCGTCGCCAATGAAAAAATGAGCAAGGAACTTACCATCTACTCCTTTATCGTGGCTGGCAAAGAGGGATTTTACCAAGTTGGCTATTACGATGTTGCTACTTTGCGAAATTTTTCTCGTAAAGAGGTCGGTAAATTGCTCGATCAGCTACCCAGTATTTATCTCAAGGAATTACAAGCCAAACTCGTAAGTACTAAAAACATTCAGATTGAAAATAATCTTGGCAAGGAATTCAACTTTACAGCCTTTGGTCAAATTGGCAAAGGTCGGGTATATATCGTGAAAGACCGTATCTATAGCAACAGCTATCGATGCTCCAAAATCAATGTCTTCTTTTCTCGATTCTTTTCGGCTGCGGTGATCGATCGAGGTTAGCATTAACTAATATATTTTTTGAAAATCTGCTACTCCCCCGATCACCACAATGACCCCAGCGCCTCTCTCTGCCCGCCAATATCTACCCGAAGCAAGCACCGCTTCTCCCAACCAGCAAATTTTGCCGCTCACCGCGCAAGTGAATAGCAAAGATTGCTTGGAAATTGGCGGCTGCGCTGTGACCGAACTAGTCCAGCAATACGGCTCGCCGCTCTACATTCTCGATGAGTCGTCTCTACGAACAGCTTGCCAACAGTATCGAGATGCTTGGAAACAATACTATACAGGCGAATCACTGGTAATTTATGCTTCCAAAGCTTGGAACTGTCTGGCCATCTGCAATATCGTCACCAATGAAGGCTTAGGCATCGATGTGGTATCCGCTGGAGAATTGCTCACGGCCATTAAGGCCGGGGCCCAACCGCAAAACATCTATTTCCACGGTAACAATAAGTCAGTTTCCGAGCTAAAGCTGGCGATCGATCAAGGTTGTAATATCGTCGTCGATAACTGGCTAGAAATCGAAACCCTGAGCACCCTGGCTAGTAGTAAGCCCGTCCCCGTGATGCTGCGCCTCACCCCGGGCATTGAATGCCACACCCACGAATATATTCGGACAGGACACTTAGATAGCAAATTTGGCTTTGACCCCAACAGCATTGATGATTTGTTTAAGTACCTGAGCACCCATCCCAATTTGAAGTGTATCGGCGTTCATGCCCACATCGGTTCCCAGATTTTTGAACAGCAACCGCACCAAGATTTAGCTGGGGTAATGGTCGGTTGGTTTACCAAAGCGCAGACCTACGGACTACCGATCGAACAAATTAACGTGGGCGGTGGCTTGGGTGTGAAATATACCGAGCAGGATGATCCACAAAGCATTGACACCTGGGTGCAGGGCGTGGCGCAAGCGCTGTTAGTAGCCTGTCAAGAAGCCCAGATTGCACCGCCCAAAGTTATTTCGGAACCTGGTCGATCGCTAGTCGCTAATTCTTGCGTCACGGCCTACACTGTTGGCAGCAACAAAGAAGTCCCCGGCATTCGCAAATATATTGCCGTCGATGGCGGCATGTCCGATAATCCCCGCCCGATCACCTATGAATCGGTGTACCGTTGTTTGCTAGCCAATAAAATGTCAGCACCAATCACCGAGACCATTACTGTAGCAGGCAAGCATTGCGAATCGGGAGATGTTTTGATTCATAATGCTCAGCTCCCACCCGTCAGCACTGGTGACATCTTGGTGGTGCCCGTGACCGGAGCTTACAACTACAGCATGGCCTCCAATTACAATCGGATCACCCGGCCAGCCGCAGTGTTAGTGAAAGACGGCAACTCTGGAGTAATTATTGAGCGCGAAACCGATGAAGATTTAATGCGGTTCGACAGGCTGCCGACTCATCTTCAACACTAAATCTCTAAAATCCCCACACATTAAGGATGTGACCCGTGACCTCATCTACTAATTCTAACAACGGCACTGGAATTGAATTAAGCCCTAGTTACAATATTGCGCTGGCCATCATTGCTACCACTATCCCATTGGTTTGGATTCAGATTTGGGTAGCCTTGGTCGTGGGGTTATTCGGTCTTTTCTTGTTGGTGCAAACAGCCCTAATCAGGCTAAGATTTACAGCTACGGCTCTAGAAGTGTATCGAGCAAGCACAGAAATCCGCCGCTTTCCCTATACTGAATGGGAAGAATGGCAAATTTTCTGGCAGCCCCTGCCCATTTTGTTTTACTTCCGGGAAGTTAACAGCATTCATTTCTTACCTATGCTGTTTGATGCCGGGCAGCTGAGAAGTTGCCTAGAGCAACATTGCAATCCTCAATAGTTTTAATCTATGAGTTCTTCCGAACCGGAAACATCGCCATCCGAGCAGTTGGTTAATTCATTAGCCAGTCTCCACCAACAAATTGCCACTGCCCAACAGGAATATAGCCAGATTGCTAGTCACACTCTGGCCGAGATTGAGCAGCGCCATCAAAACTTGCTGGTATCGATCGAACAGCTAGAACGCAAGCGCGATCGGATTCAGGTCGAGATTGGCCAAAGTTTCGCCGGTTCTTCCCAAGAAATTGCCATCCGTATCCAAGGCTTTAAAGACTATCTGGTAGGCAGCCTCCAAGATTTGGTATCGGTGGCCGAGGAAATAGAATTTCCCGATCCGCCGGTCGCCCCACCAGTCCAACCTCAAACCACCGCCCCGCCAACTCCAACCTTACCAACGCCAGAATTTGCCGAACCCACCTATCAAACCAATGCCCGCCGCATTCGGGAGCTACTAAACAAGTACCAAACCGCCCCGGACTACTATGGTGAACCCTGGCAGATTCGGCGCACCCTCGAACAAAATCAGATCGATCGAGCAGCTAATTGGTTTTTGCAACAGGGTGGACGCGGAGCCATCAAATCTCTTAGTGGCCGTCTACAAAATGTATTGGTAGCCAGCGCCAGTATCTCGGTCTTACGAGAATTGTATGGAGATTATTTACGGGTGCTAATCTTAGCCAACAGCCCCGAACGACTGGGCGAATGGCGACGCGGTTTACAAGATTGCTTGGGTTTGGGACGCGGTGATTTTGGTCCCAGCGGCGGTATTATTTTGTTTGAAGCTCCCGACCCACTCACGATCAAAGCCGAAAAGATTATGGCCGAACGAGATATGCCCTTTATCATCATGGATGACTCCGAAGGTTATGTCAGCCTAGCCCTACTGCAATATCCCATCTGGCTGGCCTTTGCCCCAGAACCCAATCCCTACCCCAACGATTACCGTTATTGAAATGCTGTATGCTGTCGTCGCAATCCTGCTCGGTACTGCTTATTTACTAGGCTCTTTTCCCACCGGCTACCTCACTGGCAAAATTCTCAAAGGCATCGATATTCGCGAGCATGGTTCTGGCTCCACTGGAGCGACCAATGTATTGCGCACCCTGGGAAAAGTCCCAGGTTCGCTGGTCTTGTTAGCCGATGTTGGTAAAGGCTGGGCCGCCGTCAACTTGGTGGCCGTCGCCAATCACTTTTTTTTGTTACCAGCTAATTGGCAACCACTGCTAGTGATTGGGACAGCGACGATGGCGATTTTGGGTCACAGTAAATCGGTGTGGCTCGGTTTTCAAGGTGGTAAGTCGGTAGCCGCCAGCTTGGGCGTATTGCTGGCAATGCATTGGCCAGTAGCTTTACTGACGCTAGGTACTTTTGGGATATCGATCGCCATTACCCGCATTGTCTCGATCAGTTCTATTTTGGGAGCCATGGCGGTCACGCTGTTTATGTTTGCCTATCAGCAGCCACTGGCCTATGGCATCTTCACTTTCATCGGCGGCGCTTACGTAATTTGGCTGCACCGAGCTAATGTCGAAAGACTGCTAGCGGGCACCGAACCACAGATCGGCCAGCCCCAAGTAGAGTCATCAGAACAAGTTAATTCCTGAGAGATTGCGATCATTGTGATTTATTAGTTACATTTATTAACAGTAATTCTCTGATAAATGTAAAATCTGCTGCTGCTATGCCTGATACTCTCACCAAGCTCGCCTACCAAAATCTTCAGCAAGGCAAAAACTACCTCAGTTTTGCGCATAAAACCCTAGCCAACCAGCTGTGGAAGATAGCGGTACCCAACGATCGACCGGTGGTGCCGGTGCCTCCTGGCCTGATCCCTCTATTGCAGCAGCGCGTTAACGACATGTTAGCGATCGATTGGCAAGATGCCGAAGAGGGAGTATACCCCAAGAGCTTGCTGTTTGATGAACCATGGCTGGATTACTTGCTGCAATACCCCTTGTTATGGCTAGATACCCCCAGCATTTGGAAAAGAGTCGATCAAAAGAAATATCAGGATTTTGATAGCTCGATCGATACCACTGACTATCCCAGTTACTACGTTCAGAATTTTCATCACCAAACCAACGGCTATCTTAGCGATGCTTCAGCTAATCTATACGACTTGCAAGTTGGAATTTTGTTTGGTGGGGCAGCCGATGCCATGCGCCGCCGAGTATTAGCACCGCTCAAAGCCAGTTTAAACAATTTCCCAACGGTGCCAGCTAAGCAAATACGCATTTTAGATGCAGCCTGTGGCACCGCACGCACCCTAAAAGCTATTCGCACGATGCTCCCCCAAGCCTCATTATTTGGGGTCGATCTGTCTCCGGCTTATCTGCGGAAAGCTAGCCAATCACTCTCCCAAATACCCGGCGAATTACCACAGCTGATGCAAGGCAACATCGAAGAATTGCCCTACATCGATAATTATTTCCATGCCATTACCTGCGTTTTTTCGTTTCACGAATTACCGCCAGAAGTAAGACAGAAAGCGATCGAAGAGTGTTTCCGAGTTTTAAAACCTGGTGGCACTTTCATTATCTGTGACTCCATTCAAGTGAATGATTCTCCAGAATTCCAAGCAATTATGACCGCTTTCCAGAACACCTTCCATGAGCCTTACTACCAAAGCTACATGCAAGATAATTTGATTGATCGACTAACCAACGCCGGATTTGACTCTGTACAACCAAGCCAAGTTCACTTCATGAGTAAATATTTAATTGCTACTAAAGCAGCATAGCAGTTAAACATCAGTGGCTAAAAATTTTCGTTACAACTCATCAATAAAGCCGTAGAAAAAGATTTAGATTAATGGAGTAGCACAAGTTTTCAAATTCATGAACCCAAATATTACTAACCCCCTTCCTCAACCAACAGATAGTGAATTCACCACAGAATTGCTAGATGTCCAGTATATCGATGTAATCGAAACTGTGATTGGCAGCCTCGATCCCACCAAAACAGCAATGGTCAGCCATGACAAAAACGGCTACGTCTGGAAATTCACCTACGGTAGCGTCGAGATTTTTGTTCAGCTCACCGGTAAAACTGATGATGATGTGCTGACCATTTGGTCATATATCTTAAATTTACCAACGCAGCATCAGCCAGAGCTAATGCAGAAACTGCTGCAAATGAACTGGGATAGCACTTTAGAAGCAAGGTTTGCGATCGTCGATACTCAGGTCGTTGTAATGTCTACCCGCACAGTAGCAGAATTATCACCAGGGGAAATTTCTCGGGCTATCACTCTGGTGGCGAATGTAGCTGATGACAATGACGACGACCTCAAAGCCGCCTTTCCAGCAATTTAGCAATATCTGGGCAATATCAAAAAAGGATAAGTGATATTAATCACTTATCCTTTAGCTTTAATTAATCAAATCTAGACTGCTACGGCGGGAACCGCTGACCGTAAAACTTTACCGCTATCATCGACAATCACTCGATCGATCTTAGCTCCCAAGTTTCGTAATTTTTGTTCAATATTCTCGTAACCGCGATCGAGATGGTGCAAACCTTCCACCGTAGTCATTCCTTCTGCGAACAGACCAGCAATCACCAAAGCCGCTGAAGCTCTTAAGTCCGTGGCCATCACCGTCGCCCCAGTAAGTTTTGCCACACCCTGAATAATCGCCTTGTTTCCTTGCACCTGAATATTGGCACCCATCCGCTGGAGTTCCGCCACATGTTGCAGACGATTTTCAAAGACCGTCTCAGTAATCACACTATTTCCAGCCGAAATAGCCAGCAGGGCCATAAATTGGGCTTGCATATCAGTAGGAAAGTCTGGGTAAGGCAAGGTTTCGATATTCACCCCAGTCAAGCTCTTAGGAGGCAGCACCCGCATCCGAGAACCCTCCGTGACCACTTCCACCCCAATTTCAGCCAACTTAGCAATTGCCGCCGACAGGTGCAGGGGCACTACAGGGAAAAGACTGATTTCAGAACGAATCATGGCTCCAGCTACTAAAAAAGTAGCCGCTTCTACCCGATCGGGAATCACATCATATTCAGTACTGTGAAGTTTTTCCACACCCTGAATTACAATGCGCTCAGTGCCAGCACCAGCAATCTTAGCGCCCATCGAAATACAGAAATTAGCTAAATCTACCACTTCTGGTTCCTTAGCAGCGTTATCAATAACGGTTTCACCATCAGCAAGAGTAGCCGCCATCATCAAGGTCTCGGTGGCACCTACACTCGGGTAATCCAAATGAATTTTGGCACCTTGGAGCCGCCCACTGGGGCTAATAGCTTTAGCATGAACTTCGCCATGCTTAATTTCCACGGTGGCACCTAGAGCCTGCAAACCTTTGATATGTATTTTTACTGGTCGATCACCGATCGAACAGCCCCCCGGCAAAGGAACTTGTGCTTCTCCTTGACGCGCTAAAATTGGACCCACCGCAAAAAAAGCTGCTCGCAGTTTAGAAACTAGCTCATAGGGAGCACTAAAACCAGTTACCACACTTGCATCAAAGTCGATCGTATTACCATGGCGCTTAACTTTAATCCCCAATGATTCAATGATTTGACACATCTTGCCAACGTCAGCGAGAGCGGGGATATTGTTAATACGACAATCACCAGTACACAGTACTGCCCCAGCCATTAATACTAAAGCCGAATTCTTCGCACCACTGATTTGTACTTCTCCTGCTAGAGGATGCTGGCCCCAAATATGTAAAACAGACTTTTCGGTAGGTGAGGCCATAGATTTATAAGTTAGGCTATTAATGGGTTTGTCTTTCATTCAGAATGTAACAGCGGCTGAATTTTAATAATCCGAACTAGATTCTACAAGAAAATTGATTTGCAGTATTGGTTTTTCATATGTCATGTTCTATTACAATCGCTTTGCCGCCGGACAAGCTGTTAACTGTAATACTTTTTGTTGATAACTAGTATACCTAGATGTTAAAAAGAAAATATTTTTATTTCATCAATCCTCAGTAAAATCACGTAGTGTACAGCATTAACGGCTAAAAGACTATAAAACTTCTCGATCAAGGTATTTGCGTAGTACGCTTGGCACAACCACATTGCCATCGGGCTGCTGATAATTTTCCAAAACAGCTGCCATAGTGCGACCCACAGCTAATCCAGAACCATTTAAGGTATGGATAAACTGTGTACCTTTCTTGCCAGCTTCTTTATAGCGAATATCCGCCCGTCTAGCCTGAAAATCGTAAAAGTTAGAGCAGCTAGAGATCTCTCGATACTTGCCAGCCGAAGGCAACCAAACTTCTAAGTCATAACACTTAGCAGCACTAAAGCCCATATCACCAGTACATAGTTCAACCACTCGGTACGGTAGCTGTAAAGCTTGGAGAATTGCTTCGGCATTTTGCACTAACTTTTGGTGTTCCTGCTCGGAAGTTTCTGGCAGCACAAATTTTACCAACTCAATTTTGTTGAATTGATGCAGCCTGATTAATCCCCTAGTATCACGGCCATAACTACCCGCTTCTCGCCGAAAGCAAGGAGTGTAGGCACAGTGATAGATTGGTAGTTGGCTCAGGTCTAAAATTTCGCCGCGATAGAGATTAGTTACCGGGACTTCGGCGGTGGGAGTCAGCCACAGGTCGTCACTCTCACATTTAAAGCTTTCTTCACCGAACTTCGGTAACTGGCCAGTAGCTGTCAGCGAAGCAGTATTTACCAATACAGGTGGGCTAATTTCAGTATAGCCCGCCTGGATCTGCTGATCGAGCATGAAGCTAATCAAGGCTCTTTCCAGGGCGGCACCCGCCCCAATCAGTGTGACAAAGCGGGCTTGAGCGACTTTGGTACTACGCTCAAAGTTTAAGATGCCGAGCTTGTCACCAATTTCCCAGTGGGGCAACAACTGGTCGCTATTTTTGGGGATTAGTTCGTCACCCCAGCGGCGCACTTCCACATTTTGCTCTTCGCTGGCACCATCAGGGGTACTGGAACTAGGCAGATTAGGCAATTGCAGCAGAATGGTTTCCATCTGCTGTTTGATCACCCGTTCTTGGGGTTCTAGCTCGGATAGTTGGGCTTTGACTTGGTTACCTTCTTCTTTAAGGCTGATAATTTCAGGACTGGTAGAGGCAGTACCAGATCGCATTAGCTCGCCAACAGTTTTGCCAATTTCATTACTACGCGCTTGCAATTCACTGCGCCGCAGTTCGATCGATCGCTGCTGTTGATCTAATTCTACTAAGTGCTGCAAATTGTGATCGCCATGGCGGCGATCCAACTGAGCTTGCACAACGATGGGATTTTCCCTGATTTTTTTGATATCTAACATGACTAACCAGTCCTTTTTCCTCGCCAAGCTCTTATCCTAGCTTGACTGGGGTCGAGAATCATCAAATCAACAGCCCAAACTCTCTCTAGTTTCAACCCCAGTCTGAGAATTTGTACCGGCAGCATTCTCACATAGCAACTTGACTTGGGACTTGTCGATAATCGCATTGGTAAAATCGGCACCGGTAATTTTGGTGCCATAAAAGCGCGATCTAGTCATAATCGCTTCCGCCAACACAGCATCTGTCAAATCAGCATTATCTAGAGTTACTTGATCTAGTAAAGCGCCCGTGAGGTTGGCACCATGCAAATTGGCTTCCAACAGCACACCCTTGGTGAAAATAGCATTAGTCAAGTCCGCTTTGCTAAAATCAACTCCACGCATTTCAGCAGCTAAAAACACACCGCCCACCAATTTATTCCCGGCAAAATCTCGTCCCTTCAAATCAATGTGGCTATAATTTTGGAGGGCGGCAGCAGCTGGCTCCATCATTAACAACAACACCAACAATCCAGCTAAAACTTTTCCGATTTTTGACCAGGGAATCATAGCTTAATCCAGCTTCTCGAACGATGAAACATTGAAGACTTTACCAATCATGGCCGCCGTCATCGCGTCATCATCGATCACCCCGGAAACTTTCACCTTGAGGCCAATGTGGCGCAAATCACGCGGACAGTCGAGCAACTCATAGGTAGTACCGTCGGTAGCTATTAATGCCCAGGCTCCCATCCCAATATCTTTCTTTTCGATTGTGCCAGTCACCGTTACCATTAAGCTTCTACCTCAGATTTCACTGCAAACCGGGCGATCCAAAAACAGAGCAAGGCGTTGACAGCCAGAAATGCTCTAGCAAATATGCTATCACCCATCATCCACACTTGCGGAGAATAGATAGCATTCACAGCTAAACAGGCCGCCGCTCCCAAACTGAGTCCGATCGCAAACTGTTTACCAACCTTGTTAGACCAGAGCACCACCAACACAAGCGCAGGCAGCACCACACTGGCAAACAGTGGATTTAAAATACCATTACCGGCGATCGCATTACCTAATTCTGGTAAGGAGCTACCCAAAATCCGAAAAGGAGCCTGGGGCAAGTCGAAAATATATAAACCACGCAGAAAGAACAGACCACTGCTTCCGGCCACCAGACCACTCGACAAAGCCATTGTCCAAGAGAAAGGAAAGAGGTTGCGAACTAAGAACGCAAACAGGTAAGAGCCTACGACCATCAGGATCTTGGGCAACAGCGCCACCGCCCCACCATCAAACCAGAAACGGAGGTTGAGGTAGCCATTTTGGTTCAGCCACTTGAAGAAATCATTAAAGGTAATCTGGCCTTTGCCTGCCATCTGCACCGCAGCAGCGGCATCTAACTGACCGGATCCATAATGATTGAGGGGGTCATTGGCGATCGATCGAACTGAGTCTTGCAACACTTGGAAAACTGCTTCCGGCTCTTTGATGCCCACCGATTTAATTAAAGCCGCCACCCCGGCCACATGCGGTGCGGCCATACTGGTACCTTGCAGACCCAAGATTTGAGCCGGTCCACCATCGGGATCGATCGTCTCTTGCCAGATCTTACTGCCATGACCACCACCGGGAGCCGCAATATCGACACCAGCTCCAAAGTTAGAAAATTCCGCTTTCTCGCCTTTAGCATCAAAGGCCGCTACCCCAAGGACATGATTGTAACGAGCTGGGTAAGAAGCGGAGTTTTGATTTTCGTTACCAGCCGCCGCAATTACCACCACTCCTTTGCTGTAAGCGTAGTCAATCGCTTCTTTCATCAAGGAGCTTTCGCCACCACCACCCAGACTCATATTGATGACATCCGCGCCGTTATCCGCTGCAAATTTAATCGCCTCGGCAATATCTGAAATAGTGCCACCACCACTGGCCGAGAGCACCTTAAGGGGCATAATCTTGGATTCGTAGGCTACCCCAGCTACCCCATAACCATTGTTAGTAGACTGAGCAACTGTCCCGGCAACATGAGTGCCATGACCATTGTCATCATCGGCATCAGCACGATTATTCACAAAATCGTAGCCAGCCACAAATTCAGTTTTTTCTAAATCGGCTACCCGACTTACGCCAGTATCAATAATTGCCACAGTGGCACCAGCGCCCCGATTATTTTCCCAAGCTTGTTCGGCATTAATGTTGTGCAAATGCCATTGCTTACTGTATTCCGGGTCGTTGGGGGCAACGGAGCTGCGGTAAATAAAATTAGGTTCGATCGATTCCACGTCTTTGAACAAATCTGGATCTTGACGCTTCAACAAATCCAAGGTGGATCTGTTGCCTTTGACCGTAAATAAATGATCTGTGGCCGAAAATTCACTATTGAGCTGGGGCTGAAGGCCAAACTTGTCCCGGAGCTGTCGCACCTGCGCGTCAATTTCCACCGCCGGAATATCTTCGCGGAAATCGATCGCCAGGGAATCAAACTCCCCCTTGGTGGCTAGACCTTGGAAATTAGCCAAAGCCACTCCAATGCCGACAATAAACAAGCCGCACCAGAACAAGAATTTACGCATGATCGCTAGTTACAGTGAATATATCCACCAGCATAGCTCAAGAAATCTCGATCGATCCCAACCAAAACTACACCCAAATAATTTCTTGGTAAATTTAAGTCTGGTAAACGGGTTTTCATAAACCGAAATTTGAGATTCAATAGTCCAGAAATAACTAAATAGAATTCAGCTAGCAAAATCGACCCTTGCGCGGGGGAGTTTGTTCGCGGAGCGTCTCCTTTTAAGAGTGGGGGGTCTGTGGTTTTTGCCCCCCAGATTCTGGTTCCTTCGACCCAAACTAAATTCAACCAGATGATTTAGTCCCAGTAGCTTTAGTCGAAGCCTTCTTCGTAGTCTTTTTCGCCGCAGCAGTCTTAGTCGCCGTCTTCGCAGCACCAGCCTTCGCCGGAGCCTTCTTCGTAGTCTTAGCCGCCGCCTTAGAGCTACCGCGTTTCTTCTTCGCTGGCTCCTTATCAGCCAACAACTTCACCGCCGCCTCCAACGTCACCGACTCCACCGTCTCACCCTCCGGAATCCCCACATTAACCTTGCCATGTTTAATGTAATTACCATAAGGGCCAGCATAGATATTCACCGGTTCACTATCAGCCGGGTGCGCACCCAACTGCCGAATCGGCTCCCGCGATTTACCACCCCGCGTCGCCTTCGGTTCCGCCAAAATCGCCAAAGCTCGATCGACAGTAATGGTCAACACATCATCGCCAGCCTTGATCGATCGATACTCCTTACCATCCTTACCCTGGTCATGCAGAATGTACGGACCAAAGCGACCCAGCGAAGCCGACAACTTACCACCGGTTTCCGGGTGAACACCCAAGCTGCGCGGCAAGGCGAGTAACCCTACAGCCAGCTCCACAGTCACATCTTCCATTTTCACGCCCTTCGGCAAGGAGCTTTGCTTGGGCTTTTTACCGTCTTCAGTTTTTTCGCCCAGCTGCACATAAGGCCCGTAGGGTCCGAGTTTGGCATAAATTGGTTCACCGGTTTCCGGGTGGTAGCCCAAAACATCCAGGTCGCCGCTTTTTTGCTTAAGTAGCAGCTCAATGGTTTCCGGAGCCAAGTCCGCTGGAGTCAAATCATTGGGAATCGAGGCATTACCCTGCTCCGATTCGATGTAAGCCCCAAACTTACCAATCTTAATTTTCACATCCAGATTATCCAGAGTGATGGTGCGAGCCGTAGTGGCATCGATTTGGGCTTCTTTTTCTTTAACCTGGGTTTCCAGACCAGTTTCCCCCAAATAAAATTTCTGCAAATAGGGCA
Organism: Synechococcales cyanobacterium; assembly: GCA_043755575.1. Lineage (GTDB taxonomy): Bacteria > Cyanobacteriota > Cyanobacteriia > Cyanobacteriales > Chamaesiphonaceae > JAAFHZ01. Next base: position 9,797 of record JAYUSR010000232.1, on the reverse strand, counting down.
ACCACTTCGTGCCGCCAGTGGAAATATCATCAAGAGTTTGCTCCATGCGGGCAGTAAAACCCACATCCACCAAATCTTCAAAATGATTTTCTAACAGCGCTGTTACTGCAAAAGCAGTGAAAGTCGGCACCAAGGCATTACTTTGCTGCTGCACATAGCCCCGATCGATAATCGTACCGATGATGCTGGCATAGGTACTAGGACGGCCAATTCCTTCGCTCTCCAACATTTTCACCAGAGATGCTTCGGTATAACGAGCGGGGGGTTGAGTTTGGTGATCGATCGCATCTAACTTCTGGCAACTAGGCTGATCGCCTTTTTTCAAATTAGGCAGGATAATTTCTTGGTCTTCAATCGCCGCATCTGGATCATCGGAACCTTCCACATAGGCTCGCAAGTAGCCCGGAAAATCAATCCGTTTGCCACTAGCCCGAAAACCCGCATTCTCCACCTGAATATCCACGATCACCTGAGTTTGACGGGCATCAGCCATCTGACAAGCCACTGTCCGCTTCCAGATCATGTCGTATAAGGCCAACTCTCGATCGCTTAAACCAGTTTGTTTGGGAGTCACAAAAGTACTCCCCGCTGGCCGAATCGCCTCATGCGCTTCTTGGGCACCTTTCGACTTGGTGGTGTATTGGCGCGGTTGAGGGCTGAGATATTCCAAGCCATACATCTGCTCCACGCAGCTACGCGAAGCGGCGATCGCCTCCGCTGACAAATGTACCGAATCCGTCCGCATATAGGTGATATAGCCCTGCTCATAAAGTTTTTGAGCAGTGCGCATCGTATCCCGAGCAGACAACCGCAACTTCCGGTTGGACTCTTGTTGCATAGTCGAAGTCGTAAACGGCGGAGCCGGTTTTCTGGTAACTGGTTTTTCTTCCAGCGCTGAGACAGTCCAAGGCTGGCCTTGAATAGCAGTCTTTAAAGCTTCGGCAGCAGCACCATCCAAAAGTCGGACATTTTTACTAGCCAACAACTGACCAGTATTTGGGTCAAAATCAGCCCCGGTCGCCACCCGCACGCCATCCACCGTAATCAGCTTGGCCTCAAACTGACTTTTGACCTGCTGAAGCAAAGCTTTTAAATCCCAATACTCGGCAGTTTTGAAAGCCCGTCGTTGTCTTTCTTTATTGACCACTAAGCGCACAGCTACGGACTGCACCCGACCAGCTGACAGCCCAAAGGATACTTTTTTCCACAGCAATGGCGATACGGTATAGCCCACCAACCGATCTAAAATCCGGCGGGTTTCCTGGGCATGAACCACATCTTCGTCGATCTCCCGACAGTTCTTCAGGGCTTTTTGAATCGCCTCTTTAGTGATTTCATGAAACACCATCCGCTTGGCTGGCACCTTCGGTTTCAGCAATTGCAGCAGGTGCCAACTAATACTTTCACCCTCCCGATCTTCGTCCGTGGCCAGAATCAATTCATCAGCATTCTTCAGTGCCGCTTTTAGCTCCTGCACAATTTTCTTTTTATCTTTGGGAATTACGTACAGCGGCTCAAAATTCTCGGCCACGTTAATGCCCAAATTCGACCATTTCTCCCCTTTAAATTCGGCGGGAATCTCTGCCGAAGAAGAAGGCAAATCCCGAACGTGCCCCATGGATGCCTTCACAGCGTAGCCGCTTGGCAAAAATTTACTAATAGTCCGCGCTTTGGTGGGGGACTCGACGATTACAAGAGTAGTCATAGGAGCTAAAAACTAGCAGAGTGCTAATGAGTCAAGTTCGAGCAAATCTCGTCAATTGTCAAGGGGTAATGGAACATATCTACATTTGAAGCATCAATGATTTATGGAAATTACCCAATCTATCAAATAGAGTTTACACAGGCTGTTACTCTATACTAGAATCGGGGTAAGTTGACTCTAAGCGCTGCCGTTAGCGTTTGTGATGGCTTTACAAATCGACAAAATTGCTGCCAGTGCTAGCGCCGCAATCATAAAATATTCCAACTTCAAGACTTGTTCAAAAATTCCCAGTGAATCATGAGAAAACTGTTACTGACATTACTATCAATGCCAACAGTTGTGGGTCTTTGCCTGCCACTAGCCACACCGGCCAATGCCCTTGAAGTAAAAAACAAGCAGCCTGGTCAATTTTGCATGTTTGAGCATGGTAAGTTGTACTGTGTTCGTCAAGCCCGCCCAGACGCTGCCAAGCTAAAAAAGGCTAGAGCTATTACCAGCGACTATGAGCAGGGGCTGAATTTTACGGATAAAGATAGTGATATGGCTATTGCAAAATTTGGCTGCGATTGTCCAAATTGTATCCGTGCCATTAGGGGAATGCAGGCATTTACGGCCAGTTAATTTAGCTGTGATGTCCTGTTTGTTTGAGCACTCTTTGACGACAGTCCCAAAAGCCCAGTGCTGACGCTGGGCTTTTGTATTAATACTGCAATTTATCACATTAAATTATGACTGCCGAACTGCGAGCGCAGCTGACCGAATCGATCGATGAAGCCGAACTTAGCTGGCTCAAGCCCCACATTCAAAAAGACACGGTGATTGTGGTGAATGATGACCTAGATTTGGTAGAGGTGGGGGTAGCAATCGCCACCGACAACACCATCGCTGTGCAACGGTGGGTAGGCGAACAACTAATCACTAAGCCTTCAGAGGATGATCTATCCATCTGGAACTCCCAACCTCACCAGAAATTTCAAGCCATCATCGTCCAGCCCTACGTCTTAGTCCAAGCTATGGCTAGCCCAACCTAGTACAAATTCTCCAGAGATTTAGGGGTTAGAACGTTTGTATTCTTTGGCTAAGCTGCCGCCAGTATGGCCAGTCAACAACCAAAGAACCGCTCTAGCTCCATCGATCGCCACTTTGCCAACCGGCTCGTCTGGTCGATCGCTCTTCACACTCACTGGTTTAACTGCAATTCCCCGGCTACCAAAAATAATTTCGCCAATTAGTCTCGATCGATTCATGTGATAGTCCGACGTTACCAAATAAACACTTTTGATGTTGGCTGCTTGCAGCTTATCAACCATTGAGGTGAAATTAGTAATGGTATCAATAGCCTGGTAATCTAGCTTCAAGCGTTGCAAATCAACTGATTCTTTCCCAAAAACGCCCTTCGCATAATCTTGTGGGGTACCGCCTGACACCCAAATGGAGATATTGGGATGCTTCGCAGCCAGCTTAGCTGCTACTGGTTCACGTTTAATGCCTCCGCCTAAGACAAAAATGGCTTCTGGCTGTAGCCAGCTATTCTGCCATTCTCGATAAAAAAACCAGAACGGCCCACTTAAAATACCGACCAATAATAGGATTTTTACCCACGAATTTTTGCGCGACGGTGGGCGATGAGTCGATTGAGTTTTTCTAAAAATTTTCCGGGAAGACAAAATAATTGGTAAAAAATCTAAATTCGCACTACAAATAAAGCTAATAATTATGTTACAACTACCAGACTTGAAAATATCTGATCTAAGCTCACAATCCAATCTAACACAGGTTTACAAGCTAATTAACACCACAAAAATTATATTTTCACGTCAGATTAAAGATTTTCATGATACAATCTTATATCTGGCGATGTGTCAATTTTTCAAAGGCTAACTGTGGCTAATATTAAGTCTGCAATCAAACGTGTCGAAATCGGCGAGCGCAATCGCCTCCGTAACAAGTCATTTAAGTCCATGGTCAGGACATTAATGAAAAGCTACTTCACCGCAGTAGAACAGTACAAAGCTGAACCAAATCCAGCTGCGCTGGCCGAAGTTCAGACCAAGATGTCTATTGCCTATAGCAAAATCGATAAAGCTGTCCAAAAGGGCGTTTTACACAAAAACAATGGGGCTCACAAAAAAGCTCGTCTAGCTGGTGCTCTAAAGTCAGCAGCTTAGCTTCAACCATCAGTAGCGGGGGGATTCAGCCGAATTCTCTCAGTGGTCGTTCATCAACTGTACGCCGCTAAGAACTAATGCAGCTAATTGATACCCATGTTCACATCAACTTCGAGAACTTCCAAGCGGATCTCGAAGTGATTTGTAGTCAGTGGCGACAGACTGGAGTGATCCAACTTATCCACGCTTGTGTGCATCCCGAACAATTTCCGGATATGCAGCGCTTGGCTGACCAGATTCCAGAATTGTCGCTAGCGACTGGTCTGCACCCCTTGGAGGCTGACAAGTGGTTGCCAGAAATGGTTGAACAGATTCGCGGACATGCTACTAGTGATCGACGGGTAGTGGCGATCGGAGAGATGGGGTTAGATTTTTATAAGTCTGAACTATCTGAAAATCAAATTACCGCTTTCACAAGTCAAATTTCGATCGCCCGGGAGCTGAATTTACCAATCATCATTCATTGTCGCAATGCCGCCGCGACTATGCGGAAAATTGTCGGTGATTTGTGGCACGACCACAGTGCAGTGCCCGGGGTCATGCATTGCTGGGCTGGTACCCCAGAAGAAACCCAATGGTTTTTAGACCTGGGTTTCCACATTAGCTTCAGCGGAGTAGTCACCTTCAAGAATGCTAAGCAAATTCACGCCGCTGCCCAAATGGTGCCAGCCGATCGACTATTGATTGAAACAGATTGTCCATTTTTAGCACCTGTTCCCCATCGCGGTCAGCGGAATGAACCAGCCTATGTCAGTCACGTAGCGACTCGTCTTGCGGAACTGCGATCGGTACCGGTAGAAGAAATTGCCGCCACTACAACGAGTAATGCCCAACGGCTATTTAACCTGCCAAAGTTGACTTGAAGCCCAAGTCATATCCCTAAATTCAGCACCAGAACGCCCATCCAGAGGATAAGAATGAGTAATCAAATTGTTACGGCATCCAACTACATGTTGCCCGACTTAGTAGAGATCCAGCGTTCTAGCTTTCGGTGGTTTCTTGATGAAGGATTGATTGAAGAATTAGATAGTTTTTCACCAATTACCGACTATACAGGGAAACTGGAGCTGCGGTTTTTGGGGAAAGACTACAAGCTCAAGCGGCCGAAATATGATGTCAATGAGGCCAAACGCCGGGATGCCAGCTATGCAGTGCAAATGTATGTGCCTACCCAGCTGATCAATAAAGAAACTCGTGAAATCAGCCAGATGGACGTGTTCATTGGCGATTTGCCCCTGATGACCGATCGCGGCACCTTCATTATCAACGGTGCCGAACGGGTCATTGTCAACCAAATCGTCAGGTCGCCTGGTGTTTACTATAAGTCCGAACTAGATAAGAACGGACGAAGAACTTACAGTGCGTCCTTAATCCCCAACCGGGGCGCTTGGTTAAAGTTTGAAACTGATAAAAATGACATTGTGTGGGTGCGGATCGACAAGACCCGTAAACTTTCGGCTCAGGTGCTGTTGAAAGCATTAGGTCTATCGGACAATGAAATTCTAGATGCTCTGCGTCACCCCGAATTTTTTCAGAAGACAATCGCCAAAGAGGGTAATCCCAGCGAAGAAGAAGCATTGATGGAGCTGTACCGCAAACTACGTCCCGGTGAACCACCAACAGTGACTGGCGGTCAGCAACTCTTGGATTCCCGCTTTTTCGATCCGAAGCGCTATGACTTGGGTAAGGTCGGTCGTTACAAACTGAATCGCAAGCTGCGCCTCAATACTCCGGATGCTACTCGGGTCTTAACCCCCCAAGATATTTTGGCGGTAATCGACTATTTGGTGAATCTGGAATTTGACATTGGCCACACCGACGACATTGACCACTTAGGCAACCGCCGCATTCGATCGGTTGGCGAATTGCTGCAAAACCAAATCCGGGTAGGCTTAAGTCGCCTAGAAAGAATCATCCGGGAACGGATGACAGTGTCAGAAACCAGTACCCTCACTCCGGCTAGTTTGGTCAATCCCAAGCCACTAGTCGCCGCCATCAAAGAATTTTTTGGCTCTTCTCAACTCTCTCAGTTTATGGATCAAACCAATCCCTTGGCTGAATTGACTCACAAGCGGCGACTCTCAGCCCTAGGCCCAGGCGGTTTGACCAGAGAAAGAGCGGGCTTCGCCGTGCGGGATATTCACGCTTCGCACTACGGTCGGATTTGTCCGATCGAGACTCCAGAAGGACCCAACGCGGGTCTGATCGGTTCCTTGGCTACCCATGCCCGGGTCAATCAGTATGGCTTTATCGAAACGCCTTTTTTGCCGGTTGTAAACGGTCAAGTACTGCGCGATCAAGAGCCGCAATATATGACCGCCGATCAGGAAGATGACTTGCGCGTAGCCCCCGGCGACATCCCGACCGATGAGCATGGCTACATTTTGGGTGAAACCGTCGCCGTGCGTTACCGCCACGAGTTTACGACTACGCCTCCTGATCAAGTAGACTATATAGCGATTTCGCCGGTACAGATTATTTCAGTGGCAACTTCGCTGATTCCATTCTTGGAACACGATGATGCTAACCGCGCCCTGATGGGTTCCAACATGCAAAGGCAAGCCGTGCCCTTGCTCAAACCGGAGCGGCCATTAGTAGGCACCGGATTGGAAGTGCAAGCTGCCCGTGACTCCGGGATGGTGATTGTTTCCAGAACCGCTGGTCATGTTTCCTACGCAGATGCTGAGACGATTATTGTCACCGATCCAGAAGGGGAGTTGCATTCTTACAATCTGCAACGCTACCATCGATCAAACCAAGATACCTGTCTCAATCAACGGCCTTTGGTCAATATCAATGAACGGGTGCAGGTCGGTCAGGTGCTGGCTGATGGTTCAGCCACCGAAGGCGGGGAACTCGCCCTCGGCCAAAATATCACTGTGGCCTACATGCCCTGGGAAGGATATAACTATGAAGATGCCATCCTGATCAGCGAAAAGCTGGTATCTCAGGATTACTACACCAGTATTCACATCGAAAAGTTCGAGATTGAAGCCCGTCAAACCAAGCTGGGTCCGGAAGAAATCACCCGAGAAATTCCCAACGTTAGCGAAGACTCGGTACGCCAGCTCGATGAAACTGGGATTATCCGCAAGGGCGCCTGGGTAGAGTCTGGAGATATCTTAGTGGGCAAGGTTACACCAAAAGGTGAATCGGATCAGCCACCAGAAGAAAAACTACTGCGGGCGATCTTTGGTGAAAAAGCCCGAGATGTGCGCGATAACTCCCTGCGGGTGCCCAACGGTGAAAAGGGTCGGGTGGTAGATGTCCGGGTATTTACCCGCGAACAGGGCGACGAACTACCCCCTGGGGCTAATATGGTCGTGCGGATTTATGTAGCGCAAAAGCGCAAAATCCAGGTTGGCGATAAAATGGCTGGTCGGCACGGCAACAAAGGCATCATCTCTAAGATTCTGCCGATCGAAGATATGCCTTACCTACCAGATGGGACTCCCGTCGAAATTGTCTTAAATCCCCTCGGTGTGCCATCGCGAATGAACGTTGGCCAGGTAATGGAATGTATGCTCGGCTGGGCTGGTCACCATTTGGGTGTGCGCTTTAAGGTCACCCCTTTTGATGAGATGTACCACAAGGAAGCTTCCCGCCTCACTATCTACAGCAAGCTGTTAGAAGCTGCTGAAGAAAATGAAAAACCTTGGTTGTTCGACCCTGAAGAACCTGGAAAAACGACAGTATACGATGGTCGGACAGGCGAGGCGTTCGATCGACCAATTACCGTCGGCAAAGCCTACATGCTAAAGCTGGTGCATTTGGTCGATGACAAGATTCACGCTCGTTCCACTGGACCTTACTCGTTGGTTACGCAACAACCTTTGGGTGGTAAAGCTCAACAGGGTGGTCAGCGATTTGGAGAAATGGAAGTTTGGGCCTTGGAAGCCTTTGGAGCAGCCTATACTCTCCAAGAGCTATTAACAGTCAAATCCGATGACATGCAAGGACGCAACGATGCTCTGAATGCGATCGTTAAGGGTAAGTCGATCCCCAGTCCTGGTACTCCAGAGTCCTTCAAGGTATTGATGCGTGAGCTACAATCCCTCGGTCTAGATATTGCCGTACATAAGGTGGAAGTAGACCCCGATGGCGATAGTCGCGATGTCGAAGTAGACCTGATGGCTGATGTCGTTACGCGGCGGACACCTTCCCGTCCTACTTACGAGTCCTTCGCCAAGGAAGAGGTGGAAACCGACGGTAACTAGCTGAAATCTAGTTGGAATGTTCTTGTTGTCCTCTCAAATTTTTACGAACCATGCGCCAAAAAATCGAGACCAAATTTGACTACGTAAAGATTGCGATCGCTTCACCCGAGCGCATCAAGGAATGGGGTGAGCGGACGCTCCCCAATGGTACATTAGTCGGCGAAGTCACCAAGCCAGAAACCATTAACTATCGGACGCTTAAGCCCGAAATGGATGGCTTATTTTGCGAGCGGATCTTCGGGCCAGCCAAAGACTGGGAATGTCATTGCGGTAAATACAAACGGGTGCGTCATCGGGGTATCGTCTGCGAGCGTTGTGGCGTAGAAGTCACCGAGTCCCGAGTTCGCCGGCACCGTATGGGCTACATCAAGCTAGCAGCGCCAGTTTCACATGTTTGGTACCTAAAAGGAATCCCCAGCTACCTCAGCATCTTGCTGGATATGCCCCTGCGCGATGTCGAGCAAATTGTCTACTTTAACGCTTATGTGGTGCTATCCCCAGGTACCGCTGAAGACCTTACCTATAAACAGCTGCTCACTGAAGAACAGTGGTTGGAAGTAGAAGAGAAGTTCTACAGCGAAGACTCCATCTTAGAAGGCGTAGAAGTTGGTATTGGCGCGGAAGCAGTCCAAAGACTGCTGCAAGATCTACAAATGGAGACCGAAGCCGAAAGCCTCCGCGAGCAGATTTCGGGAGCCAAAGGCCAAAAGCGTGCCAAGCTGATCAAGCGTCTCCGGGTAGTAGACAACTTTGTAGCCACCGGTAGTCAGCCAGACTGGATGATTCTTAGCTACATTCCAGTGATTCCACCAGATCTGAGACCAATGGTACAGCTGGATGGCGGTCGCTTTGCCACCTCCGACTTGAATGACCTGTACCGACGGGTGATTAACCGCAACAACCGACTGGCCAGATTGCAAGAAATCTTAGCACCGGAAATCATTGTTCGTAATGAAAAACGGATGCTGCAAGAAGCAGTAGATGCCCTGATTGATAACGGTCGCCGGGGTCGTACCGTAGTTGGTGCCAACAACCGCGCTCTCAAATCGCTTTCCGACATTATTGAAGGTAAGCAGGGGCGCTTTCGGCAAAACTTGCTCGGTAAACGGGTAGACTACTCTGGTCGATCGGTGATCGTAGTAGGCCCCAGCTTAAAGATTCACCAGTGCGGTCTGCCCCGAGAAATGGCGATCGAGCTATTCCAGCCTTTTGTAATTCAGCGCTTAATCAAAAACAACCTGGTAAATAATATCAAGGCTGCCAAAAAGCTCATTCAACGCGGTGATCCCACAGTGTGGGAAGTGTTAGAAGAAGTGATCGCTGGCCATCCGCTGTTGCTAAACCGTGCTCCGACGCTCCACCGTCTGGGTATCCAAGCATTTGAGCCGTTGCTAGTCGAAGGTCGGGCAATTAAGCTACATCCCCTAGTTTGTACGGCCTTTAACGCCGACTTTGACGGCGATCAAATGGCGGTGCATATTCCGCTGTCTCTCGAAGCCCAGGCTGAAGCACGGCTGTTGATGCTGGCTAGTAACAACATTCTGTCTCCGGCTACCGGGTCGCCGATTATTGCGCCTTCTCAAGATATGGTACTGGGCATTTATTACCTGACCGCTCGTAACCCAGAACTCAAACCTAAGACCCACCGCAACTTCAGTAACATGGATGATGCGATCCGCGCATATGATCGAGGTGATTTAAAAATTC
>JAYUSR010000231.1:0-9973 GCA_043755575.1 Synechococcales cyanobacterium | reverse complement strand
GAGAAAGTAGTTATACGGGTGAGAAGCGGACTTTCGCTATTTACAGCACGGCTTAAGGATTAACCGAACAGTATTGGGGCACCGCCTAGTAGCAAACGGTTAAAGATTGAAGTAGAAGTGACCAGCCCCAGTGAAATACGAGTGGCCGAGGGTCAGCAGGTTAGTGATCAACAGGTGATTGTCGATCGCCAGCTGGAACGGAGTACCTTAACGACGCAACTACAGGAAGTGAAACTATCGATCGAACGGCTCAAAACATCTCCTAAAGTTAGCCCAGTGCCTCCGGCTTTGGTCAGCAGCTTGAAAGCATTAGCCCAGGCGCAATATTTAGAAGAATCAGCTCAGGTTAGTGCTGCTGCCGCTAAATTGGAAAACATTCACCGGAAATACGCTTTAGCCCAAACTATAGCTAAGGCTCCGTTACCGGAAAGCGGCAAAGTGAAGATGAGCGCGATCGCCGTTCGTCAAGCAGAAGAAACAATTAAGAAACAACAGCAGAAAATTGATGCCCTGCAAACGATCGAAGACCTCGACCCGGCTATCAAGCAGCATGAAGAAGCCAAGATGGGTCAGTTGCGAAAAACCCTGGTGGAACTACAGGCCAAACTAGAACCAGATCAACAAACTGAAGCTGTCGCTAAAACCACTAGGGCTAGTAATTTAGAAGCAGCTCGGTTAGAGCTGACCCTCGCCCAGCGGGATGTAGAACTGGCTAAAGCCCGACTGGGGGCAGCCAGTGAAAAACGGCAACAGCTGGAGCACGAATATCAACTTAAGCAGAACGAGCGCAGCGACCAGGTGCAACGCCTGGAGTTAGAGCGAGCGAAAATGTTGGAAACTGGCAAATTGCAAGAACACGATCGGGAGTATCAGATTGCCCAGATGGTGTTGAAGAACAACCAAATTCAGCGTCAGCTAGCAGACTTGGGCGTGATCAAAACTCCCTATGCTGGAACAATTCGGCGGGTAAAACTAGCCAGTCAGCGGGGCGGTTTGCTGAAATATGAAATCGTTTTAGTCTACGCCTCTAATGATGTAGGAACTAAGAAAAATAGTTGGCAAGCAGCAGAATGAAAACCTTGATCGTTTTGACGGTGCTGTTATGTGCCAGTCCGGCCTATGCCCGGTTTGATCCGCAATCAAGTTCAGGGTCTAGCGAAGTGATTGAATCTGATCCAGCATCGGAGTGGACCACCACTCCACTAAAAAATATTCCGCCAATTTCTTTACCAGCAAAGGCTCAGCCCACAAAAGTGAAAATACCAGTTACCGCTATCCCTGTGATAGCACCAGTAGTTATATTACCACTACCAATGACCACTATTCCAACCGCCTGGCGCGACACTCCGAATAACCCTTTAGCCGCTCCTCCAAACATCGAGGCTCTACTGAAAATGCGGATGACTGAGGATATCTGGCAAGCAATGTACAATCCGTTGCCCTGCTTGGATACTACGGCGGAATGTATTCAGCGCCTCCAGGCTACTGCCGTGCAGAGTAGCCCGGTGCTGCGAGAGTTGGACACCAAGATTGCCACGGTGAACCAGAAAATTGAAGAGGCCAAAACCAATAACAAAAAGTCGATCGAGCTGGCGGTTTTTGAACCAGCGTTGCAGGTGTTTTTGCGTCAAGACACGGTGGTGGAGAATGGCCAGAGTCGGAAGGTAGGGGTGATCGATCGGATTGGGCAATTGTTTACTAACCCCGGGCCGGTGATCAATGATCTGTTAGGAGCGATCGGCATCCCAATTTTGAAGGGGATTTATGGGGGTAATGATGCTCAGCAATCGCGGGCGATTCAGATTAGTGATCTGGTGGTGAAGGTGGCAGAAATTGAGCGCGGGAAGACGGAGGTGATGGCAAAGACCAGGGAGCGGGTGCAGCAGCTGGTTTTGGAGTTTGATGTTTACGCGCGGGAGTTTCAGGCGGAGCAGTCGATCGCGGTGAGTGAGGGGAAGTCGTTGCGGCTTTATGCGGTGATGTATGCGGCGGGGGAGGGGGATACGGATAGTTATTTGAATCGGAAGGAGAAGGTGGAGAGGACTAAGTTGCAGGTGTTTAAGGCTTGGGCGCGGGTGAGGGCGCAGATTACTGTTTTGGAGGCAGTGGTGGTGCCCAGGGATTAATAACTACTGTTTATCGGCTGAGAAATCTGCGAGTTGAAAAAATCAGCTAAATAGCTACTGGAACAGTAAGAAAATTATAATAAACTGTTAAGAGTCCGATAATGCGAATTTTAGGACTCTAATGCTTTTTTGATGTGAGTGGTGTAGTTATACCGATTGAAGTATGTGGGGTGTTTTTGTTGGTTGATGAGAAGTTATTACTAGAGGAACCAGAATCTGGGGGTTTTGACCCCCAGACCCCCCATTGAGGGTGCGACAGCGCCCCCCCTCAAACTCCCCCGCGCAAGGGTTAATTGTCAGGTATTGAAGTTATAAACTTTACTGTGATTGGGTTTTGAATTTAGAGATGACTATTATTGATGATTCGTTGGATTTAGTAGCTATTGTGGAAAGAAACGAATTGGGTTTGGCTCCTAAACGTTTGTCGTCTTTGGGGGAGATTGCAGGGACGGTTGGTGAGGATGTTTGGGAGGAGTTTTTGCGGTTGCATGTTTCACCGAATACGCGGCGGACTTATGGGGCGGCGATCGATGATTTTTTTGGGAGGTTGATGGGGGTGAATGCTAACCCGGATGGAATTCAGGAGTTTTTGGGGTTGCCGGAAGAGCAGGGTTTGGGGGTGGTGTTGAAGTATAAGGCGCTGTTGCTGGAGGCGGGGTTAGCGCCGAGTACCATTAATACGCGGTTGTCGGCTTTGAAGTCGTTGGTGGATCATGCGCGGAAGTTGAAGAAGTGTTCGTTTTCACTGGCGGATGTGAAGCAGGTGCGGGTGGAGAAGTATCGGGATACTACGGGGGTGGGTGTTGATGCTTTTCGATCAATGTTGGGGACGGTGGACAGGTCTACTTTTAAGGGAAAGCGGGATTATGCGATGCTGCGGTTGCTTTGGGATAATGCACTCCGGCGGGGGGAGTTGGTAGCGGCGAATGTGGGGGATTTTCGGGATGGGCAGTTGTGGATTGTGGGGAAGGGGAAGAGTCAGAAGTGTGCGATCGATCTGGCTCCGGCGACGGTGGCGGCTTTAAATGAGTGGGTGTTGGTGCGGGCTGGTTTGGAGAATGAGCCGTTGTTTATTGCGGTGGATACGCATTCGTTTGGTAAACGTTTGTCGGGTCGATCGGTGGCGCGGGTGGTGGCTGTTGCTTCGCTGGATAACCGAGGGGGTGCGGTGGCGCGGGTGGTGGGAAAGAGAATGTCTCCGCACCGGGTGCGGCATAGTTCGATTACTACTTTTTTGGATGCGAGTGGGGGGGATGTGCGAACAGCACAGCGATTGAGTCGGCATTCACGGTTGGATACGCTGATGATCTATGACGATAATCGGCAGGGGTTGCAGGGGAAGGCTTCGATCGTTTTGGCTGATTTGGTTTAAAATAGCATAATACTAATATTTTAGTATTTATTGAAATAGCTATTTTCTTCAACGTAGTAATGAGATACACATCATTTGTCATTTCCAACTTCAAAGGGATTCAAGAATTAAAATTAGACCTTGATGGAAATCCAGCTTCTAAAGTATTCGTTTTAGTAGGTCTTAATGAAAGTGGCAAAACGACTATAATGGAAGCTTTATCTTTTTTTTATGAAAATATAAAAGATATTAGTGAAAAACAACTTACAATAAATCCTAGTGGGGTTATTGATAAGCATTCTTTAATTCCAAAAAACAAGGAAGATAATTTTACTGACACAACTAAAATATCAGCATTTTTTGAAATTGATGAGAATGAAATAGAGGTATTAAAAACTGTTCTTAAAGAAAATAGTTTTCATGACTGTACAATTTCACCTAAAATGAATATATCATTCAAATTTAATTTTAAAGACTCTTCATTTATAGACAGAGCAGTAACTTGGGATATTGATATTAAAGGTAAAGACGGAAAGAAAAAAAGTATCGAAGAACTCGGATCAATTCACAAAGCTTGGGATCCTGCATATAATCATGTGAAGAAAAATCTTTCTCCTATTATCTACTATCCAAATTTTCTCTTTGAATTCCCTGACTCTATTTATTTAGAAGAGACTCCAAAAGAAGGCCCTGAGCAAGCATTTTATAGAAGACTTTTTCAAGATGTTTTAGATTCCCTAGATAATTCACTTGATTTAAAAAAGCATATAATAGATAGAGAAAGGGCTTCTTCAACTTCTGCCAAGGATTCACTTAATAGTACTCTTAATAAAATGGGAGCGCAAATAACAAGAACTGTTTTTTCACCAGATCTTGGCATTTTTGGAGCAGACAAAATTAGAAATAAATCAATAACTGTCAATTTAAATCGTTCAGATGAAGATGATGAAGGAACCTTATACATAGAATTAAAACTGAAGCATGGTGAAGATAATTTTAGAATAAGAGAAAGAAGTTTAGGGTTTAGATGGATTTTCACATTCTTATTATTTACTCAATTTAGAGTTCGTAGAAGTCAAGATAATAAGGGATTAATATTTTTATTTGATGAACCAGCTTCTAATCTTCATCAAGCAGCCCAACAGAGACTAATTCATGCTTTTAAAGAGTTAACAAAATCAGATGTTTCAGTTATTTACTCAACACATAGTCACCATCTTATAAATCCACATTGGCTTGAAAGTACTTTTATTGTAAGGAATAAAGCTCTTGAATATGAAGATGATGATTTTAATTTTAAACCGAATAATATTGAAGTAGAAAAATACAGAAGTTTTGTAAATAATCATCCCGATCAACATACTTATTTTCAGCCAATTCTTGATGTTTTAGAATATCGTCCCAGCAATCTCGAAGCAATAAATGCTATCATCATGCTTGAAGGAAAAAATGATTTTTACACTTTAAGTTACCTTCAAGATGTGATTATAAAACCAAGTGAAAAGGTTTCTCTTCTTCCAGGAACAGGCTCTGGTAGCCTTGACACAGTTATTCAACTATATTATGCATGGGGAAGGAAATTTACTGTTTTACTTGATAGTGATAAAGAGGGTCGTGATCAGAAGCAGCGCTATATAGATATATTTGGAAATATTGTAAGAGATCGTATATTTACACTTGGTGATATTGATCCTAGTTGGGTAAATCTTGAATTGGAAAATATATTTGATGAAAATGATAAATTATTAGTCCAACATTCAGTTTTCCCTGAAATTAAAAAATTCAAAAAGAAAAATTTTAATTTAGCTATCCAAGAAAATTTTGTAAACACCTGCATTATTGATATTTCTCCAACCACAATAAAAAAAATTGATACACTTTTAAAATTCTTACACAAATCATTAAAGTAGAAGTATTTAGGCTCTGATTGACAGATTCTTGCTGAAATCACTGAATTCAGCCGGAATTCCCAAATGTTTATAGAGCGATCTCTTTGCGATTACTTTCATTCAAACTGAAAGCCTTAATGCAATGGTATTTGATTCAAATATAACATTGCCTAGTTTTACAGATCGACAATATAAAATTGAGATGGTGGGCAATGCCCACCCTGTTACAAATATGGAGCAACAAAGACAAATTAAGCGTATTGAATCAGCTTCCAAGTTACTGCCTTACTGCTATATGGTGGCATAGTATCACCTTTGGCAATAGGTGCAGTAGTGCTAGGAATACCTACTACTTCCCACACTCCGCTTTCTGGACTTTTTTGACCTGTTGTAGCCGTAGTACCAATTGGACTTGTCATAATTGTTTAGTTTATTCAACTTTTATACTATAAATTTATCTAAAATAAATTCATAGTATTTAATTAGTGCGGATATCCGAACATTTGTACTTAATTATAGTTTTTAAAAATACTCACGTTTGAATAGCAATCAACACCCCAAACGTTTGCTATAAAAACTGCAAACGTTTACCCCTTCTCAAAAAATCGTCCTCCCGACTACAATCGCCAGTAACTAAAGGAGGACAACATGTTCCGGCACATCATCGCAATCTTCACCCTAAGCTTCTTCAGCTTATCTGCAACCAACCAAGCAGTAGCCCAAACCGCCCCATCTCTCTATCACGACACCGACACCATCTACCAAACCGGCCTAACCGCCAACAGCACCGTTCAGGTAGAACTCGGCAACACCGCCATCACCAAAAACGCCTATAGCGATGCCTGCGGCGTAATTAAACTCAGCCTCGGCGACCAGTTCCCCACCAACCTGAAAGTAAACAACACCCCCATTAGCTCCAATACCCCAAATATCTCCACCGGCTACAAATGCGTCAGCGGCACTGCTCAATATTCTGGCAATACCCCCACAGCCAGCTATCAAACCAGCAACATCAACGGTAAAAGCATTAAGCTCTACGTCATCCCAGCCAGCATTACCGGAGGAGCCAATAAACCGAGCCTAGTTACTTACAGCGCCCCCGCCAAGAAAACAGTGAAAGTAAATTCCTGTGGTGTTTTGGCCATTAGAGGGTCAGCGCGTCATCCTTTAACTACGGCCAGCACCCTGGCCATTGGTGATGGCTCCCCGATCGCTTTTGGTAACCTGCCCACCGGCACCGCGCCCATTTGTCAGAAAGGTGAAACTTACACCGCCAACTCAGCGGCAGCTGCCTACAACGGAGCCAGCTTGTACCGCACTGATAAAGCCATTTACCAAGTAGGGATGACCCCTAACTCTCTGAGTGTGGTGCAGTTTGATGCTCTAAGCAGCAAGACTTACAGCCAATATCGGGATAATGGAATGACCTGTGGGATGTTTGTGATGAAGTTCAAAGACCCAGTGGCTAGTCTCAAGATTGGGGCAACGACTTATCCGATCGCGAGTGTGCCGACTACCACTACTGGATTTGATTGCCCGACGGCTGCTGGTTTGAGTGCTTTTCAGCCCGATACTCTATATAAGTCTAGCCCTACGTTGTTTTATTACCGCACTACTGATTTGACTAAGACGCGGTTGAATGTGGAGTTTCCGAGTGTGATCGCTAAGAATGTGCCGGTGAATGCTTGTGGATTTGTATCGATCAATAGTCCGAATAAGGCGAGTGGTTTTAGTGGCACGGATGTGGTGAAGATTAATGGTACACAATATGCTTTATCGGCGATTCCGGTTTCGCCAAAACCACCGATTTGTAAAGGTGGGGTGCTGTATCAAGCGGCGCAGGTAACTTCGCAGTAGCATTCTATTTTCTATGGGGTTTTTTGTTGGAGGAAGCAGAATCTGGGGGTCAAAACCCCCGGATTCTGCTTCCTCCATTGTTTACGGAGCGTCTTCGCTAGGAGAGTGTGCGACAGCGCCTCAAGCCAAGAAAATACTGAATTCTTTATTTTTTTTAAATATATACTTTCTGTAAACACAGAAAAACTGAAATCTGTATTTGTAATTAATCGTAAAATTATAAATACTGCAATCTTGAAAGCTTTGGAAAATAAGCATATTGCCCAGAGATTAGCATTATGCAAACAGCTATTTGTAACCTGAAATACTGTTTTCTTTAATTACGATTTGCAGTAAATACAGAAATAATGATCATCTCTGCTCAGAATCAGCAAAGAAAAATGGAACAAACGACTCTAGTTATTTCCCCTGAGCCTGCTCATTCGAAATGCGTTCTACTTCGGCAATCGAAAGCTTAGTCAATCGAGAGATCATCTCTAAAGAGAATTTTTCAGCCAGCATGGCCACCACAATTTCTTGCTGACCACGCTTGAAACCAATTTTTTCGACGCTGGTGATATAAGTCATTTTCTTCTCTTCCTCGTAGATTTTCAAATCATTCCAAAAACTGTGGCTTAAGGCTTCTGGCAAGACTAGAATCCAGTCGATAAATTTGAACAGAGCCATGATCTGGTCTCTATTGTAGCTTTTCTCATAGAGACCACGCACGAGTAAAAACTTCCAATTTTTTCGCTCAGAGGCTTTATCTTTTAGTTCCTGGGCTTTCAGATGTGCCATCACGACCACAGCAAAGGGATTAAGACTAGCTTCTAGCTCTGACCAGCGCTCTAAATAGTCCAGCAATTTCAGCCCGGTGAAGTAGAATTCTAGCCGCGCACCGGGAGCGGTCAGCAGATGTTCGCTGGGTCGCCATTCAGAGTTGGCATCACAGAGGATGGCCAAGCTACTAGGAAATTGCTTAAATCGATCGTAGATGCGCAGAGCATACACTAACATTCGTTCTTGAAAGTTTTTCTCTTTGCTGGCTTGGATTTCGATGTGCAATAACAGCATCAGTGATTTACCCCGCTTGAGCTTAACTTCCACTAACTGGTCAGCGTACCTTTTACCGATCTAAGCGTTGGGGGTAAGTTGCTCGAATTCTTTGTCCAGAAAAACTGGCGGGGATTGCCAATCGATCAGTTTGTGGATTTCTGGGAAGAAGAAATCGATCGCATCGGGCAGGTAACCACGTAATATTTGCTTCCAAGGGCTATCAGCGTCTTTTCGTTTGACCACAGAATTTTCTTTTACAGCAAGCGCCTTAATTTTATCCCGTAATTACAAGATACGGTATTGTGTATTTACGATTTGCAGTAAATACAGAAATAATGATTATCTCCATTCAAAATCAGAAAGGAGGGGTAGGCAAGACCACACTGGCCATCCACATTAGCCATGCCCTGAGTGCTAATCAAGCCAAGGTTTTGCTAGTGGATGCCGACCCCCAAGGATCAGCACGAGATTGGACGGCAGCTCGACAAAATGAGCCACCTTTCACCGTAGTAGGTCTCGATCGACCAACTATTCACCGCGACCTACCCAACATGGCCAAGAATTATAGCCATGTGGTGATCGACGGGCCGCCACGTGTTAGTGAATTAGCCAGGTCCGCGATCGCTGCCGCCGATCTAGTACTGATTCCGGTGCAACCTTCTCCTTATGATGTGTGGGCCACTCAAGAAGTAATTGATTTAATTAAAGAAGCTTCTGTATTTAAAGAAAAACTTAAATCTGCATTTGTAATTAATCGCAAAATCGTAAATACTGCAATTGGCCGGGATGTCCTAAAAGCCTTAGCGGAATTTGAGATTCCGATTCTGCGATCGGAAGTTTGTCAGCGAGTGCCTTTTGCGGAATCGGCGGCTACGGGGCAAACTGTTTTGGAAACTGACCCGAAAGGTCAGGCTGCTAAGGAAATTATTGCTTTAACTCAAGAAATTTTGGAGATGGGAAATGGCTAAAAAAGTTAGCTTCGGTGCAAAACCCCAAACTAAGCCCAGTGTGGATAATTGGGTAGATAGCCGAGAAGTTTCGGCGACGGCTTCTGAGATTCCAACAGTACCAAAAGTACTAAATGAACCGAAAATGAAGCGTTTGACTTTAGATATTCCGGAGTCGTTACACCGGCAGATTAAGGGGAAGGCAGTATTAGAGGGGGTGACGATGGTGGAGATGTTGCGGGAGTTGTTGGAGACGACTTATCTTTGATCGTATTTACAGATTTACAGAAATACTGAATTCAGGTTAAGTCGTTGCTAATTGCTCAAAGTCTTACTGATAAATAATATCTAGCGTATTATCCAGAGCAAGCAAGATGCTTGCCGAACTCGATCGAATGATTTATTTTGATTACCCTGGTATCTTGATTGTTGCTGTGCACCTATCTTTTCTTGGGTGAGTTGGCATCTTGGCGATTAGCCGTAGTGTTTTACAGAGTTTAAAAATGGGTACGATATACCGAGAGACTAGACTTTTTGATTTATATTTACTGAATCGGATTAACGCAGGCAGCGCTGACCACAGCACAAATAGTTAATACGACTTTTGGCTTACCGAGCAATGATAGAATATTGGGAATATTTTGGGGTGACTAATGAAACCACAGCAAATTTACTGGATCGAGCTAAGTTCGATCGATCGCCTAACCGGCCACAACCCCAGCAAACAAAACCAAATCCAATAACCAAAGCCGCTCGATATTAGGCATC
>JAYUSR010000230.1:0-10028 GCA_043755575.1 Synechococcales cyanobacterium | reverse complement strand
AGTAAGGCATTTGTACGGCAGACCACTAGAGACGTTGCTGGCTACTTGGGGAGTGAGCTTGATTTTGCAGCAGTTTGTCAGAAGTGTGAGCTGGCAATTCATCGCTGGTCTGGCGATATTTTGCCTATTGTTTTTTGGTGGCAATGCCGCCTGGCAAAGGTTTACAGGTATTCCTAAACTCGGTCGATCGATCTTAACGGTAGTTTATGCTGCCATCGCCATAGCAACCTGTAATTTAATTACCGGCTCCCTGGCCAGACCGTGGTTTGGTGCTCAAGGCGTGAACCTGACTGCTCCTACTTGGTTACTGGGCGGCATTGATATTGGCAATGATCGCTTACCAGCGACCCGCCTATTTATTATTGGTCTGACCGGCATCTGCGTGGCAGCGGTGTATATATTTTTAAATAAATCAACTTGGGGCTTACGGATTCGTGCCGTAACTCAAAACCGTGAAATGAGTGCTTGCCTGGGTATTCCCACCGACCGAGTGGATGCCCTTACTTTTGCCCTCGGTTCCGGTTTGGCTGGTATTGCCGGGGTGGCAGTGACCCTCCTCGGTTCCACTGACCCGAATACTGGGATGGGCTATATTATTGATGCTTTTATGGTGGTAGTAGTCGGCGGTGTTGGTAAATTGGTGGGATCGATCGTCGCGGCCATGACCCTGGGTATTGTTAACTACTTAATTGCTGCCGATGCTTTTGCGCCCTTGCTGGGCTGGGCACCACCATTAGCCGACTTTTTTAAGTTCTTCTCGAACTCTAGTATGGCTAAAGTAATGGTGTTTGCCGCGATTTTCATCTTTCTACAGGCTAAGCCAGCGGGGTTATTTCCCCAAAAAGGCCGCACGGTGGATAACTAGGAGAAAAATCTATGCTGCTCAAACTATTTAAAAACCAGCGGTGGCGGGAAGCTGGCACTATTGCTGTCTGTATGGCTCTGCTGATTTTTGTGATTCCCCAATCTCTGTATGCGATCGGACAAGGATTTCGGGTGGGCTTACTAGGGCGCTTTATGGCACTAGGGATTGCGGCCTTAGGCATCGATCTAATTTGGGGTTACACTGGCTTGCTCAGTCTGGGGCATGGTATTTTCTTTGCCCTCGGTGGCTATGCCTTTGCCATGTTCCTGTTGCTGCAAACCGATCCATTGCCAGACTTTTTCAATGCCAATGGGGTCACGGAACTACCCTGGTTTTGGCAGCCTTTTGGTTCGCTACCGCTGACAATCGCCGCTGTTTTGATCATTCCAGCCTTAATCGCCGCTTTAGTCGGTTACTTCGTCTTTCGCAACCGGATTCGGGGCGTATATTTTTCGATTTTGACTCAAGCGGCACTGATTATCTTTTTCAATATTTTCAACAGTCAGCAAAAGTGGATCAATGGCACCAATGGCTTAAAAACCGATAGTACCAAAATTTTCGGTCAGCTGGTGAGTTCGATCGAAGTCCAGTGGATTTTCTATTTGCTCAGCTTATTTGGTCTAGTGGGAGCTTACGTGCTCTGTCGGTGGCTAACCGGTGGCCGATTTGGCCGTTTGTTAGTAGCCATTCGGGATGATGAGCCACGCGTCCGGTTTTCTGGCTACGATCCCACTGGTTTTAAAGTGTTGGTGCTAGCTATTTCAGCGGCTTTAGCTGGAGTGGCCGGGGCGCTCTTTACCGTCCAATCGGGGATTATTACCCCCAAAGCAATGGATGTCGGTGCTTCGATCGAGATGGTGATTTGGGTCGCCGTCGGTGGCCGGGGTACGCTCATCGGCGCTATTATCGGCACTATTATCGTCAACTTTGCCAAAAGTATTCTCAGCGAACAATTTCCGGCAGTTTGGCTATTTTTCCAAGGTGGACTGTTTTTATTAGTTGTCACTTCCCTTCCGGATGGGATCGTGGGCTGGGTGCGGCGAGATGGTTATGAATTACTGCAAAAACTGACAGGCAAACGGCAATTGCACACTTATCCCCAAGTGGATTTGGATGAATCACTCCAAAGTGAGCGCACCATGGAGGATCAATAAAATGACCGAAAATATTTTGGAAATCGAGAATGTAACAGTCAGTTTTGATGGCTTCAAAGCTTTGAACGATCTAAACTTCACCCTCCAAGCTGGTGAGCTGCGGGTCATCATTGGCCCTAACGGTGCCGGGAAAACCACTTTCCTGGATACAATTACTGGCAAAGTTAAACCCACTAGTGGTCAAGTGCGGTTCAAAGGCCAAAACCTCCGTTCCTATTCTGAGCACCAGATCGCCCGGATGGGGATCGGGCGCAAGTTCCAAACTCCTCGTGTCTATCAGCAGCTGACTGTGAGAGAAAACTTGGAGCTGGCGGGCAATCCCAACAAAAATCTTTTTTCAACTCTTTGGGGTAAATCCTCCAACCAATCCCAGCGAGACATCGTATTGCTGCTCGATACCGTGGGATTAGCGGCCAAAGCCGATCTTTCAGCGGCACTACTATCTCACGGCGAAAAGCAACGACTAGAAATTGGGATGTTGGTAGCGCAGTCGCCAGAGCTATTGCTAGTAGACGAGCCAGTGGCTGGTTTGACTGATGAAGAAACCGCCGAAGTGGGGGATTTACTCTTGCAGCTGGCTAAAACACACTCGGTGATCGTTATCGAACACGATATGGAATTTGTCCGTCAGATTGCCCAACAAGTTACCGTTCTCCACGAAGGGACGGTGTTGTGCGAGGGCAATATGGATACCGTACAAACAGACCCCCGGGTTATTGCCGTATATTTAGGCAGTGAGGAGTAATAAATGTCTGAAATCTCTAATGCTGCCAGAAACAATGAAGCTGTTGTCACGCCGATTCTTGATGTGCGGGATTTAAATGTTTATTACGGCGAAAGTCATATTCTGCGAGATGTCGATCTGAGTGTGGCTCCTGGCAAAATCATTTGTTTGATTGGTCGCAATGGAGTGGGCAAGACTACCCTGCTCAAAACAATTATGGGCTTACTCCCGCCGCGTAGTGGTGAAATTTACTTTGCTGGCCAGCTAATCAATAAAATAGCTACCGATCGACGAGCTAAGTCTGGTATTGCCTATGTTCCTCAAGGGCGAGAGGTGATTCCGCGTCTGACTGTGGCCGAAAACTTGTTGCTGGGGATGGAAGCTCGTCCGGGTGGGCGTAAGCCCCAAGATACGATCCCGGACAGTGTTTTTACGCTATTTCCAGTGTTAAAGCAAATGCTGGGGCGGATGGGTGGCGATCTCAGTGGGGGTCAGCAACAACAGCTAGCGATCGCCCGAGCTTTGATGGGAAATCCGCGTCTCTTAGTGCTAGATGAGCCTACTGAAGGCATCCAGCCCTCGATTATTTTAGAAATCGAAGCTGCCGTCAAACAAATTGTTCGTGATACAGGGATTTCGGTATTGCTGGTAGAGCAAAATTTACACTTTGTTCGTCAAGCGGATTGGTACTATGCGATGCAGAAGGGCGGTATTGTGGCCTCGGGTTCAACGACGGAATTGAGCAAAGATGTGGTGCAAAAGTTCTTGGCGGTTTAAGTTGAGAATTGGAGCTAGTCTGATTTTTTAATTTTCTAACCCTAGAACAGAAAATACCGTTGTGCCATTGGCAATATTGTGGCTGGTTCGCAAGTTAGTAGTTCCCCGTTGGCTCTGACTTCATAGGTCTCCGGATCGACTTCCATCTGCGGCAGCAAGTCATTGAGCTTCATATCGCGCTTGGATAATTTACGAGTATTAGCGACAGGTACTACCTGTTTTTTTAGACCTAATTTGTTGCCGATTCCATCTTCATGGGAAACTTGTGATACAAATGTCAGTGCAGTCTTGCCAACCATCCCGCCGTAGCTACCAAACATCGGGCGCATGTGCACTGGTTGAGGCGTGGGAATACTGGCATTGGCATCGCCCATCTGTGCCCAGGCGATCGATCCACCTTTAATCACCATTTCTGGTTTAACGCCAAAGAATGCTGGTCTCCACAGACATAAATCGGCGATTTTACCCTCTTCGATCGATCCCACATAATTAGCAATCCCGTGGGTAATGGCTGGATTGATCGTGTATTTGGCAATGTACCGTTTGGCGCGAAAATTATCATTGCGATCCAAATTTTCCACATTCCCAGTACCAGCTAACCAACCGCGCTGAGTCTTCATTTTGTGGGCAGTTTGCCAGGTACGGATAATCGTTTCCCCAATCCGCCCCATGGCTTGGGAATCAGAAGAAATCATACTAAACGCCCCTAAATCGTGGAGGATATCCTCCGCCGCGATCGTTTCTCGGCGAATCCGAGACTCGGCAAAAGCTACATCTTCCGGAATGCTGGGATCTAAATGGTGACAGACCATCAACATATCCAGGTGTTCATCGAGGGTGTTAAGGGTATAGGGGCGAGTGGGATTAGTGGAAGAGGGTAAGACATTGCTCTCGCCACAAACCCGAATAATGTCGGGCGCGTGGCCACCCCCGGCACCTTCGGTGTGATAAGTGTGAATTACGCGGTGCTTAAAGGCGGCGATCGTATCTTCCACAAACCCAGCTTCATTGAGAGTATCGGAGTGAATTGCCACCTGCACGTCATATTCGTCGGCCACGCTCAAACAGGTATCGATCGTCGCGGGAGTCGTGCCCCAATCTTCGTGGAGCTTGAGTCCCATCGCTCCTGCTTGCAATTGCTCTACCAAAGCCGCTGGTTGGCTGGTGTTACCTTTACCTAAGAAACCAATATTCATCGGAAATGCTTCGGCGGCTGCGAGCATGCGGTGCAGATGCCAGGGACCCGGCGTACAAGTAGTGGCATTGGTACCCGCCGCTGGACCAGTTCCCCCGCCAATCATGGTGGTAATACCGGATGCGATTGCCACTTCAATTTGCTGAGGACAGATGAAGTGAATATGGGTGTCAACTCCTCCCGCTGTCAGAATACTTCCTTCTCCAGCAATTACTTCTGTGCCCGGGCCAATAATAATATCAACGCCATCTTGAATGTATGGATTGCCTGCTTTGCCGATTTTAGCAATCTTTCCTTCCTTAATACCAACATCAGCTTTAATAATGCCCCACCAGTCCAGGATCAAGGCGTTGGTAATGACGGTATCCACCGCCCCGCCAGCGTTAGTAATTGGTGATTGTCCCATGCCGTCCCGAATCACTTTGCCGCCACCGAATTTGACTTCTTCGCCGTAGGTAGTTAGATCGCGCTCCACTTCAATAATTAATTCGGTGTCGGCTAGGCGTACCCTGTCGCCCACCGTTGGTCCGTAGGTTTCAGCATAGGCGCGGCGATTCATGCGGTAGGTCATAAAAATCTCGAATAACTATTGTTGTGAACTTAGGACTTAATCGAGTGAACCATTTACTAAGCCATTAAAACCGTATACTTCCCGACTACCAGCGACCGGCACCAAAGAAACTTCCCGCTCATCCCCTGGCTCAAACCTCACAGCTGTACCGGCTGGGATATTTAAGCGCATCCCGCGTACTAATTCTCGGTCAAATATCAAAAAGCGATTTACTTCATAGAAGTGAAAATGAGAACCAACCTGAATTGGTCGATCGCCAGCATTAGCCACTTGAATTGTAGTTACCGGTCGGCTAGCGTTGAGTTCAATGTCGCCATCATCAATAATTAGTTCACCAGGAATCATTAGCTTCGCTCCTAAAACGAATCATTTATCTAATGGGAGAATGCACTGTAACCAGCTTTGTTCCATCTGGAAAAGTGGCTTCTACTTGAATTTCATCAATCATTTCCGGAATGCCGGGCATCACGTCATTTCGATGGAGTAAGGTAGTCCCATAAGTCATCAATTCGGCCACAGTTTGCCCATCTCTCGCTCCTTCGAGGATAGCGGCGGTAATATAGGCTGTAGCTTCTGGATGATTAAGCTGGAGTCCTCTTGCCTTGCGTCTTTCAGCTAATAAAGCCGCTGTAAATATCAGCAGCTTATCTTTTTCTTGAGGGGTTAACTGCATAGGACGAAGATGGGAGTGGAGTTTGTCCAATATTTTAGCTGAACAATCGACCTCAATCTTAACTTTACATCAATGATAATTTTCATTAATTTCCTATTTTGTCTATTTAACACCTTGTAAATAATACAAGCTAATTTTTGTCTGCTTTTTATAGCACCGCAATAGTATTTATTTGACGTATAGGCAGTAAAATGAGTGATAATTAATCTTAGTTAATTAAGTGGATGGTAATAGAAAATATGAATAATGACTTTGTTGAAACAGTAAGAAAAGCGGCGACAAGCAGAGGAAATATAAAAAGTATCAAACTTCCCACACAGAGAGAATTCAATCGCTCAGATTGGTCAAATTACTTTCAATCTAACCGACAAAACAGAACTGAAGCGGATGAGCGTCTTTTCAAGGCTGGAGCTTGGTTTCACCATCACTCTAAGCCAATACTAGAGCAAGCATGTCAGACTTATGAGAATTTATTTGCTATGGAGTTAACAGAAGATCTTCTCAGACTTCAAATTGGTATGGTTAACTACCTTATTATGAAAGAAATAAAAGAAGTGAATAAGATAGTCTCGGACTCAAACAATTTTAATCAAATTGAAATGTCTAGCTTTATTTCTAGTATTGAAAACATTGTTACATCTGCTCGTCATCCAATAGCTGAAATAACCAAAAAAGTGAAGCAGTCACTAGATTCCAAGAAAGAAAATACACATGATTTATGTGAGTATTTAAAAATGACAATCACGCTGGGTCGTTCTTACGATTCACTTAAAAATTCTTGGGAAAAATGCCTTTGGAATGATTGGTATATAAATTATGATTACACTGATGATTGTCTAGTACCTTGGGATTTCAAAAAAGAAGAAATTTATGAGATTAATTTTTTGAGATGGGAAGCTCTATATGGAGTATCTGCAATCCCTGAATGGCAATCTCTTTCGGAAAATAATAAAAATGAGATATTAGCATTGCCAAGAATATCGGCACTAGTTAATAGCCATCAAGAAATTCACTTGGATATCCATAATCCCTTGATTTCTTGTGAATTGCCCCAACTAAAAGCTGTCGATATAGCTATCAGTTCATTTCTAAAACAGGATTATTACCCTAGTTCTCTTTTTGATATACCTATTCCTAAAATACAAAATTTAACACTGAGAGAATTAATTGGAGCATGGCGATTCATTGCAACAATGGCAATTGATGTCATAACTCAATTTCCTGAAGCAACTGAAAAACCTACACACGATAGCTTATTGTATTTTAGTCCCGTTTTCTCTCGCACTTCTTTAGTAGTTTTACTCACAAGAGTTTTCAGTTTTTTGAGTATTGATCAAGCATCTGCAATACTAAATTTGTTGACATTTAGAACATTGAAAGATGATCCATGGCACCGACCACTAATTAGAATTGATGATGATCGATTTACTGCTATTTTTCCGGCATTAGATACTCCTAATTTATCTCGTGTGATATCTGGATGGATGGGAGATGGGGGTTTATCGATAGATAGTAAAGGCAATGAATTTGAGCAGTTTGTTTGTAGAGAATTACGTGAGGCTAACATACTTTTTAATGTGGAGGTGTATGGCTCTACAGATTTTAAAATCGATAATATAGGAGACATAGATCTAATATTAAGAATAGGTCACAAAATCATTATATGCGAGTTGAAATGCACTTTATTCCCACATACTCCTCATCAAATATACAGTTATTATCAAAACCTTGAAAGAGCAGCTATCCAAGTAAAGAAAAAATCATGCATTGTTAAAAAGAATTTGAACTTAATTATAGACACAATCAATTTTTTTCCACAGTCTATTGAAATGTGTAGCGTTTTCCCACTAATTATTTCTAATCTACATTTAGCAACTGGTTATAGTTTTCATGATGTTCCAGTCGTTGATTTGAAAATTCTAGAGGACTATATAGGAAAAGGAGTATTTACACTGTCTTCACAACTTTCTGAACAGGGTGTTGAGTCAGGGGAAGAAATTAAAATTTACTCCTCAGAAGAAGAGGCGGAAGAACATATAGAGCAATGCTTAAAAGACTTACCCAATATCCGGAAATATCGTGAGAATATGCGTAGAAGCTTGAGTCCAGTAGCTCTAGCTGGCCAAAATAGCTCAACTATTTATCAAACTAGTTTTGATATTAATCTGTCTACTGAAATACCCGTCGATGCATCCGGCTTGTAATTCCGCCAATTTTGCCTGGGATTTATTACTCGTTTAAATCCTAGGCAAAAAATAATTCGTTGCTACCAGTTTAAGTTGGACGTGATTTTAAGACCCAAAATGGTTTAAGAACTAAACCCTTGTACTTAGAAAGCTATGATGGTAAGGATAGTTTGTGAATCCGGCATTGATCGTGAATAGTTCTAAACCCTCAGTTTGCTTTACCCTTGGTACCCGGCCAGAAGCGATTAAACTCGCTCCGGTGATTAAAGCCTTCCAACAGTCGCCGCACTTCCAGACTCAAGTGGTACTAACTGGCCAGCACCGGGAAATGGTGGCGCAGGTCATGGATATCTTTGGCCTCAAAGCCGATCGAGATTTGGATATTATGCAGCAGGGACAAACCCTGACTGATATTACCCAGCGCAGTTTGCAGGGTTTGGAAAAGCTATTTAAAGAAATTAAACCGCAGCTGGTGATTGTGCAAGGCGATACTACTACTGCTTTTGCTGCTGCTTTAGCCGCTTTTTATCAGCAAATCCCGATCGGACATGTCGAAGCTGGTCTCCGTACCGATCATCTGTTCGATCCTTACCCGGAAGAAGCCAATCGGCGACTAATCTCACAAATCGCGCAATTGCACTTTGCGCCTACGGATTTGTCAGTAGCTAACCTCCAGAAATCATCAGTGACCGGTGAGATTCATCTCACTGGCAACACCGTTATTGATGCGTTGTTGACTGTCGCTGCGCAGCAGCCCGACTGTCCGATTCCTGGCTTGGAATGGCCAAAATACCGCACTATTTTAGCGACAGTCCATCGGCGAGAAAACTGGGGGGTTCCGCTTCAGAATATTGCTCAGGGATTTTTGAAAATTTTGGAGCAATTTCCTGATACCGCTTTGTTGTTGCCCCTGCATCGTAATCCTACTGTGCGTGAGCCGCTCCAAAAACTGCTTGGTGATCATTCTCGGGTCTTTTTAACTGAGCCACTGGACTATCCGCAACTGGTCGGAGCGATCCAGCGTTGTCATCTGGTACTGTCGGACTCTGGCGGTCTTCAAGAAGAAGCTCCCAGCTTGGGTAAACCAGTTTTGGTTTTAAGAGAAACTACCGAACGACCGGAAGCGATCGCGGGTGGTACTGCTAAGTTAGTAGGAACTGCTAGTGACAAAATAGCCTCAACAGCAGCAGAATTGTTAAATAATTCAGTGGTTTATCAGCACATGGCTAATGCCATTAATCCTTTTGGTGATGGTCAAGCTTCTCAACGCATTTTATCGATCGCTAAAAAATATCTAAATTAAAGCTAATAAATTTTTTGTTCCTAAGGTAACTTCAGTTTACTCTTTTGTAATTCTATCACTCGCTGAATTTCATAGTTTAAGGCTTGGTAAGATTTACGGATTTCGGAGAAGACAAAGCCAACCCCTACCAGCAAAATCGAATTGTCTAACAGGAACATTAACAGGTTACTAGTAGCGATCTAAGTGGATTTCAGCATCATCGAAATCGCGATTAAAAACATCGACAAAATAAAAACAGTAACTGCGTAATAAATAGTGAGTACTGCATCTTGGAGAAGCTTATAGCGACGCACAAAAAAGGGTGTTTTGTAGTTAATTTCTTGAATACGTTCTTGTTTGATCGAGTTGCAAATTCCATGCTCCAAAAGTCTTAAACTCTTACTAGTAAACGATTGTAGTTGATCACCTACTAAACCATAACGGCTGAGTATGCCATTTTGAATAATGGTGCAAACTGAGAGCAAAACGGCTGGAGCAATGTCAATACTGTTCGGTTAATCCTTAAGCCGTGCTGTAAATAGCGAAAGTCCGCTTCTCACCCGTATAACTACTTTCTCTATGCTGTCGCTTTTTCGCAGGA
>JAYUSR010000229.1:0-10030 GCA_043755575.1 Synechococcales cyanobacterium | reverse complement strand
TTAAACACCGATCAATATTTTCGCCGACATTGGTTTGGAGTAAGCGAGTGGCGACCGGGTTGCAAAACCAGACGTTGCCATTTAGTTCGGTTGCTACTAGTCCGAGTGATAGGCTGTGGGCAATTGCGGCTTGTGCCGATTGTGCTCGTCCAAAATCAGTAGCCATTGCTGCTAGTTTAGAGACTCTGGCAAAGGAGGGGAGGCTAGGATAATCTAGTTGGGTCTGCTGATG
Organism: Synechococcales cyanobacterium; assembly: GCA_043755575.1. Taxonomy (GTDB): domain Bacteria; phylum Cyanobacteriota; class Cyanobacteriia; order Cyanobacteriales; family Chamaesiphonaceae; genus JAAFHZ01. The sequence goes on along the minus strand of JAYUSR010000229.1, from coordinate 9,798 downwards.
ATTAATTAGATCAACTTGATGGGCTTGCCAGAGTTGCAGAATCTGTCGATCGATTAAAGAATCTACGTAAAACTTTTCGCTGAAAGCCACTGCTGTTCCGGTCATTCCAATAAAAGCAATTGGCAATGCTACTAAAAGCAAATAATTTAAGTGCAAACCAACAGTGGCCAGCAATATCCAGCCGCTACCCATCAGTAAAATAGCTACTAGTCGGCGGCCATGACTATGATAGCTGAGTTGCCAGCTTAGAAGTGGGCTAAAGAGCACTAAGCAAAGAATAAACAGTGGTTCTGGAGAAGTCTGAAGACTTCTGTTTTGAAGAAGATTATCGATGACTGTGGCTTGGAGGTAGACTTTACTGCTACCGCTATAGCGGTCAAACGGTGTCCCTACTTGATCAATTCCTTTGGCCGTAACCCCTACCAACACAATCTTTTTGTTTAAAAGATTGAGATTGAAATTTGGGCGCATTATGTCAGCCACAGAATAGGTTTTAATGGCTGCGGCAGAACTACCCCAGTTGATCAACAAATCGTTGGATGTAGACTTTTCTATTATTGGGGGTTGATACTGGGCGGCTCGGATCACCTCTATCCCAAAGGCATTTTGCTGATTGTCGCGGCGCTTGAGGGGAATCGACCGGGCAACCCCATCAAAATCTTCGTTACTTTGGACATGACCTACTAATTTTTTCTGGGGTGATGCTGATATAGAGTTAGATTTAATTGGGATACCTTGAATATCCCAATCTGCTAGCACCACTTTGTGGCCATTGCTCATCTCTAGATCAAGAGCACTGTCGTAGGTAAAAGGAAAAGTGAAACCAACTACACGCGGATTAGATTGCCGAAGTTTTTTTAATAGTTCTACATAGCGGCTGCGATCCCAAGGGAATTGTCCTACTGCGCGCAGGCTGGTTTCATCGATCGCCACTACTACAATCCGACTATCTAGATTGTGCATTCCGCGTAATCTGAATATTTGGCGATAGGCTAGTTGCTCAAATGGTGCCCAAACCCCCAATTTAAGCAAGACTATGGTTAACGTCACTGCCGCTAGTCCGGGCACCCATCGCCACCGAGACTTGAGCAACATCGCTAAAACTTTTTGATAACTATGACGATTTTGGAACATGGGGCAGGGCGCAGCAATTCACCTCATCAATACATACTTTTCCCCATTGCAGTGCCCAGCGCACTAACGAAACGCGGTTTTCTGTATCGGTTTTTCTGAGAATATTACTGATATGGTTATCTACAGTTCGCTTGCTAATATCTAACTTGTTAGCGATGTCTTCGTTTGTCAGGCCATCAGCAATCAACGTAATAATTTCTATCTCTCGATCGGATAGATTTGTTGATGCCTGAACTTTAGAATCACTCATAACTGGTATATATACTCATCTATAATACTGTAAATTGTAACGGCTAATATTGCTAGCTGCCAGGTCTGTGATGTCAACTGTAATTTGTTTGGGTGAAGTTTTATTCGATCTCTTAGCTGATCAAGTGGGAGTCGAGGCTGATGAGGTGCAGTCTTGGACTGCACTTGCTGGTGGTGCTCCAGCAAATGTGGCCTGTGGTCTGGTCAAATTGGGCACCGCTGCCCAGTTTATTGGTTGTGTGGGTAAAGATTCGCCTGGACAAGCACTGGCGGCTAAATTAAAAGCTCAAGGGGTGGGCTTGCTCGGATTACAATATCATCTGACTGCTCCTACTCGGCAGGTGCAGGTATTAAGATCGATCGATGGCGATCGAACTTTTGCGGGATTTGGGGCAGTGTCTACTGAGCAGTTTGCCGATGCCTATCTCGATCGGATCTCCGAGGAGTTATTTGCTAATGCCCAGTTTTTGGTGCTGGGAACCATTAGTTTAGCTTATCCGCACAGCCGAGCTGCTACTTGGGAAGCTGTGCGGCTCGCGCAACTGCATCGAGTATCGATTGTCGTAGATGTTAATTGGCGACCCAGTTTTTGGCCAGATCCTAACGTCGCTGTTAATGTCATTAAAGAGCTGCTGGCCGTAGCTGATTTTGTCAAATTTGCTCAAGAAGAAGCTTTGTTGCTATATCAAGAAACCATCCCCCGCCAATTACGAACTTTGTTGCCCCAGGCGCAGGGCGTGATTGTTAGTGATGGTAGTAATATCTGTCGTTATTCTCTGTGGAACCAGACAGGCGAGATCCCCGCTTTTCAGGTGTCAGCTGTAGACACAACCGGCGCTGGTGACGCTTTTGTGGCTGCGGTAGTCCACCAGTTGTGTAGCGGTGAACAGCAGGCTGCTCAAATCATTTGCTATGCCGCCGCTGCTGGTGCTCTAACGACCTTAAAACCGGGAGCGATCGATGCCCAACCCACTGCTGCTGAGATTAAGGCATTTTTGGCCAATAGTCAGCTGGGCTAAATTTATACTGTGTCGATGATAATCGCATCAGCTTCAATCTCGATCAGCATTTTAGGGTCAATTAAGCGGCTGACTTCTACCATTGTAGTCGCTGGTCGAATCTTCTCAAAGAATTCACCATGAGCTTTACCAGCTGCCTCCCAGTCGGTGATGTTAGTCATATATATGCGCGTGCGCACCACATCTTGGAGGCTGGCACCAGCTTTGCCTAAGGCTATTTCAATATTTTTCAGGGCTTGAACGGTTTGGTCGTAAACGTTATCGGCCAATTTGCCCTGTTCGTTGCTGCCTGTCGTACCGGAAACGGCGATTTGATTGCCGATCTTGACCGCTCGGGAGTAGCCAATAATTGGTTCCCATTTGGAGCCAGTGGCAAAATTTTCTCTTTTCATAGTGACTCCTGAAAGTTAGTGAGAGTGCTGGGTGTTTTTGTGCCAGAATTCCTGTCATTTTACTTTATTCTTGGCTCGATTCGATGATTCGATAGGATGCTGAAGCGTGTGTAATGGACTAATGATGGCCATTTGGAACGCCTACAACCCAGTTTTAGTGAGCTTTTGTAACCAAAATTAATTGCTCGGAAACTTTTCGATCGCTTTTCCCATCAATGGAGCTATAAGTGCTACAGACACTATAAAATTCGCATCTAACTTGATAAATATTCTCTTGCTTAAAACTCCTGTGTTCGAGTCTTACGTAAGAAAGATTCTCATGGGCGATTTTAGACTGATTATGTCTGGGCAACTTCCCAACTCCTATCAATTACTATTGCGGACAATCCAATTATGAAATTACTTAAAACATTGTTAACGGGTGCTGTCTTACTGTCTGTTACTAGCGGTCAAGCGTTGGCCGCTAGTCAAGTGACAATTCAAGGTGCTGGCTACGGTGGCAATGGCTGCCCCGCCGGTTCAGCTAGTGTGAATGTCAGTCCCGATGGCCAAGAACTATCTATTCTGTTTGATAAATTTGTTGCTGATAAAGCCACCCGGCGAGTTAGCTGCAACTTAACTATCCCGATTAAAGTTCCCCAAGGCTTTCAAATCTCTTTATATGACGCTGATTATCGAGGTTATGTAGCACCTCGAACTAGTGCCAGACTACGTTCTGAATACTTCTTCGCTGGTCAACGTGGCCCCGTTTTCCAGCGCACTTTCCGAGGAGAGACTGACTACAACGTGCGCGATCGATTGCAAACAGTTGCTAATGTTTGGTCAGCCTGTGGCGATAGTGTCAATATGCGGGTAAATTCTTCGATGACTGCTAGTGGTCAAGGTAATGCCAGCGTTGACTCTTTCGATCTCTCGCACAAAGGCATGGTCTATCACATTAAGTACCGGAACTGCCGTCGCTAGTTTTGGTCGTTGGTCAACCAGGATCGCCTCGCAAGTGTCTCACTGATGTTCTAGTCATGAGATGGGACACTTGATCCAAAAAATAATACGGCAGGGTAACGCTAATGGAGAAGATCGATCGAAAGGGTAATCATTCGATCGATCTCTTCTTCCCGCAATTACCAACACTCACAAATCAATTACGAATCATAGGAAATAAACACATGAAATTACTGAAAACATTGCTGACTAGTGCGACATTACTTCTTGTCTCCAGTGGCCAAGCATTTGCAGGTAACGCGGTAACCATTCAGGGGGCTGGTTATGGTGGAAACGGTTGTCCTAGTGGTTCTGCTAGTGTCAATGTTAGCCCAGATGGTCAAGAGCTTTCTGTTTTATTTGATAAGTTTAAGGCTGACAAAGCTACTCGCCGAGTGAGCTGTAATTTAACTATTCCGATTCAAGTACCCCAAGGTTTCCAAATTTCCTTGTACGATGCTGATTATCGTGGCTATGTTGCTCCCAGAACTAGAGCAAAATTACGGTCAGAATATTTCTTTGCTGGTCAAAGAGGACCTGTGTTTGAACGGACTTTCCAAGGTGAGACTGATTACAATGTACGCGATAGTCTGGAAACAGTTGCGAATGTTTGGTCAGCCTGTGGTGATAGTGTCAATATGCGAGTTAACTCTTCAATGACAGCCAGTGGTGCTGGTAGTGCGAGTGTCGATTCCTTTGATCTGGCACATCGTGGCATGATTTACCATGTTAAGTACCGTAATTGCCGTTAACTACAAATGAACTTATTGATAATGTAGTTAGCTGAAAGCTAAGTCGAGATAGTGAATTTACTATCTCGACTTGGTTTTTGGGGTCTGGCGATCAAAGTTCAGGATGTGTATTGCCTATATCGGTGAAGTTGTAAATAGTAGCTTGTGCTACATTCTTTCTAGTAACAGCGTGTCAGTATAGTTTCATATCGCGCTCGAAATATTCCAAAAGGTAGAGCCTTCAAGAGCTAAAATATTCCTGAATCAAACCTTTGCACTTTCGAGGTCAATATGGAAATCGGTGTCCCCAAAGAAACTAAAGATCAAGAGTTTCGTGTGGGCTTAATGCCCAGCACTGTAAGGATGTTGGTCGAGCAAGGACATCAAGTACTGGTGGAAGCTGATGCTGGTAGAGGTTCAGGGTTTTCAGATAGAGACTATCAGCTGGCCGGAGCCACCATCGCCACCGCTACCACTGCCTGGCAACAGCAACTTATCGTCAAGGTGAAAGAACCGCTAGAGAGTGAATATGGTTATTTACAGAAGGGTCAATTACTTTTTACTTACCTGCATTTAGCTGCTGGTCGTCAGTTGACTGAGCAGTTAATGCATAGTGGAGTGCAAGCGATTGCCTATGAATCAGTAGAATCTGTTGACCATCGCTTTCCTTTGCTTACTCCTATGAGCGTTATTGCTGGTCGTTTGGCGGTGCAGTTTGGGGCACGATTTTTAGAAATTCAGCAAGGTGGCAGTGGGGTGTTGCTCAGCGGGGTGCCGGGAGTAAGTCCTGGTAAAGTAACAATCCTGGGTGGTGGTATCGTTGGTACCGAGGCGGCGCGGATGGCGATCGGACTAGGTGCTAATGTTCAAATTTTAGATGTGAATGTCGATCGACTATCTTACCTGGAAAACCTGTTTGGAGCGCGAGTTAATTATCTGTATAGCAACAGTCACAATATTGAAACGGCGGTGATGGATGCTGATTTAGTGATTGGCGGTGTACTGATTCCTGGCAAACGGCCACCGACCTTGGTCACTAAAAAGCTAGTGAAACAAATGCGCCCTGGTTCAGTGTTGATTGATGTGGCGGTCGATCAGGGTGGCTGTATGGAAACCCTGCGACCGACTTCCCATAGTCATCCGGTTTATACCGAATATGATGTAGTGCACTATGGTGTGCCTAATATGCCAGGAGCCGTGCCTCGGACGGCTACCCAGGCTTTGAATAATGCTACTGCTCCTTATGTTTTGCAGCTGGCTAACTACGGGATGGCAGCGCTTGACCGTAACCCTGGATTGGCTACTGGCCTAAATGTTAGTGATGGTAAATTAATTCACCCCGCAGTGTGTCAGGAGTTTCCTGATTTAGCCTAGAATAATTGCACCGGCTGGCACTTCCCAGCTCGAATCAGGCCAACACGTTTAGCGATCGCTTCCTCCCGCGTAGCGTAAGGCCCCCACTTCGTAGTTATAGGGTCAATATCATCAGTAGTGATTTGACAGGTGCCATCGGCGACTTTCGTAATATACCAAGTTGAATTATCGCTCATCTTACCTCGGTCGTTATAACTATACTTTAGAGATCTTCCGTAAACCAGTAGCACGGGGTTCCAAAACCTTGGGACCCACCCCTACAAACTTCACCGCCACCGATACCTTTCGATCGGATCCAAAAACATGGGTAATTTCTCCTACCCCAAAGGTGCCATGTAAGACTTTTTCGCCTACTTTCCAAATTTGGGGCGGTGCCTCGGCGGCTTGCTTTTTCTCTGCTGCCGTAGGCGGATCTACTTTTGGGCGCATTTTCCCAATCTGGTTACTTTGTAATAGTTCGCGCGGTAGCTCAGTTAAAAATTGCGATGACACTGCTGGTTCGCGTTGACCATACAAGCGACGGGCACGGGCATAGGAAATATACAACAGTTCCTGAGCGCGAGTAATACCTACGTAACAGAGCCGTCGTTCCTCTTCTAGAGCCGCTGGATCGTTAAGCGATCGATAGTTGGGAAATAATCCTTCTTCTAGCCCCACTAAAAAGACGATAGGAAATTCCAAACCCTTTGAGGAATGCAATGTTAGCAACGATACGGCTTTTTTATCATCTAGGTTATCTAAGTCCGAGCTAAGCGCCTTGGTCGATAAGAAGTTTTCTAGGCTGGCTTCTTCGGTTTCTTCCTGAAACTGAGTCGCTGCATTCATTAGCTCCTGGACGTTTTGTAAACGATCAGCGGCTTCATCGGTGCCTTGGACTTGTAGTTCTTGCACATAACCAGAATCTGCCAGCACCCCGGCCAAGACTTCTGTTACCGGACTGGTAACCATTTCCTGTCGCCACTTATTGATGATTTCGACAAAATTTAGCACACCTTTTGCTGACCTGCCGGCTAATGTTTTCACCGAAGTTTCATCATTGATAATTTCCCACAGGGGTATCCCCATTTGCTGAGCAGCATTTTGGAGGTTGTCGATTGTCGCTTGCCCTACACCCCTCCGGGGTGTGTTGATCACTCGTAGCATACTCACCGTGTCATCAGGGTTATTGATTACTCGCAAATAGCAAACAACATCTTTAATTTCCTTGCGATCGTAGAAGCGCAAGCCCCCGACAATTTGGTAGGGAATGCCACTACGCACCAAGCAATCCTCGATCGGGCGAGATTGTGCATTAGTGCGATACAGCACCGCAAAATCGCTCCACTCTAGTTCGGAGTTCTCGCGAGTTTGCTCCAAAATCTTGTCTACCACAAATTCGGCTTCTAAAATTTCATTATCGGCTTGATAAAGATAAATTGGCTCCCCCGCTTCCCTGGTGGCCTTCAGGACTTTATCAATGCGCTGAGTGTTGTTCTGAATCAATTCATTAGCAGCTTGGAGAATGTTGGCACGCGATCGATAGTTTTCTTCCAACTTCACCATTGTCCGAGTATCATCATCGTGTAGACCATCGCCAAAGTCGGATTGGAAGTTCATCAAAATCGTGAAATCGGCCATCCGAAAAGAATAGATCGATTGATCCGCATCGCCTACCACAAAGATTGATCGATTCTGCCATTCACTGAATACTTGGGCATTGGCACCGTTAGTTGCTAGGAGCTGAATTAATTGGTACTGGGTTTGGTTGGTGTCTTGATACTCATCAACCAAAATGTGCCGAAATTTCTGATGCCAGTAGTTTAAAATCTGCTCGTTCTGCTGAAATAATTTCACTGGTACTAGCAATAAATCATCAAAATCCAGAGCATTATTCTGGCACAAGAAATCTTGATAGAGCTTATAAACTTCGGCAATTACCCGACCGTTATAATCTTGTTGCTCTCGGGCATAGTCATCGGGGGATAGCGCTTTATTTTTGGCATTACTGATCGCATAGCGCACCGTGCGTGGTTCGAATTTTTTGTCATCTAAGTTGAGGTGCTTCGTGACAATTTGCTTAATGGCTCCCTGACAGTCGCTATCATCAAAAATCGTAAAATTCTTTTTCCACTGTCGCCCTTTGTCATCGACATATTTTTCGATGTCAAAGCGTAAGATTTTCCCGAGCAAACCATGAAAAGTGCCAACCCATAGCCGTTTGATATAGGTTTTGTAGATGTGTGATCTGACCTGGGTTTGCTCGGCTGGTGGTAGAGCACTGAGCGGCTTCCCAAATTTTTCCAGGGCGTACCTTTGAGCGAATAATGCTTCGATCCGCTCTTTCATTTCCCGAGCGGCTTTGTTGGTAAAAGTCACGGCCAGCACATTTTCGGGATCAACTCGATGGGTCAAAATCAAATTGGCAATCCGATAAGTCAAAGCCCGAGTTTTGCCTGAACCAGCTCCAGCCACTACCAGCAATGCGCCGCAAAAATGCTCAACGGCTTGGCGCTGCGAAGAATTTAAAACTGCGAGGAAGTCATTCTGGGACATGGATTCAGATTAAGAGATAATAGAATTTAGTTGGTTAGGAATAAAAAAATATGGTGCGATGAATGTTTAATATGTATCTTAAGTCTTAACGTAGTGTTTCCTGGTTTCTAGTTCCCGGTATGACTTACCCAAGACGTAAGTTAGAATCATGTATAGTATAAAGGCACTGATCTCAAAGCTTTAGTTAGTACTTACTCTATATATTGATTCTGCATCCCCAATCCTCGCCAGCTTAACATTTTGCTGACCTTATATCCCACATAGTTTATGACCAATTCTCCAGCTCCGCTTCTATCTAACATTGATGATATTTCCTGGCATACTCTCAATACCGCTCAAGCTGCAACTCAGCTACAGGTTGATGTTAAGCAGGGATTAAACAATCATCAGGTTCAAGAAAGACTAGTTCAGTATGGTAGCAATGAGTTAGTGGCCGCTGTTGGTCGTAGTCGTTGGCAAATTTTGCTAGATCAGTTCACCAATATCATGCTGATTATGCTGATCTTTGTGGCGCTGGTATCGGGAGTGATGGATATTTGGAGTATGCAGGCGGGAGAGTTTAAGGGATTTCCTTTCAAGGATACAATCGCTATCATGTCGGTGGTAATCCTGAATGGGATTATGGGGTATTTACAGGAAAGCAAAGCCGAACAAGCCTTAGCCGCTCTTAAGCAATTATCTTCACCGCAGGTGCGAGTGAAACGGAATGGTCAGGTTAGCGAAATTGATGGACGACAGCTTGTACCAGGCGACATTATCTTAATTGAGGCTGGGGTAAAACTGGCCGCCGATGGTCGGCTATTGGAAGCTGCCAATCTCCAAATCCGCGAAGCAGCCCTAACCGGCGAAGCCACCGCTGTGGACAAGAATGCCCAGCTGGATTTGGGCGAAGATGTCGATTTAGGCGACAGGTTAAACCTAGTTTATCAAGGCACCGAAGTATTGGTCGGACGCGGCGAGGCCGTAGTTACCAAAACTGGGATGCAGACTGAGTTGGGCAAAATTGCCGCGCTGTTGCAGTCGGTAGAAACCGAGCCAACCCCTCTTCAACAGCGGATTACCCAATTGGGGAATGTGTTGGTTAAAGGCGCGCTGTTCTTGGTAGTACTGGTGGTCATTGGTGGCATGATTCCTAGTTTGCTGAAGAACAGTTTTGATATCAAGATATTTCGGGAACTGGTAGAAGTTTCGCTGAGTATGGCGGTGGCCGTTGTTCCTGAGAGCCTGCCCGCTGTGATCACCATTACTCTGGCGCTGGGCACCCAGCGGATGGTGCGGCGGCAAGCTTTAATTCGACGATTGCCAGCTGTAGAAACCCTGGGTAGTGTGACCACGATTTGTTCAGATAAAACCGGGACACTCACCCAAAATAAAATGGTGGTGCAA